>DATJJL010000198.1:0-3038 GCA_035492155.1 Ramlibacter sp.
TCCCATCCACCTTCGACCCAGTCCGTCGCGGAGACGCGCACCCATAGCGGCATCGCGGGCGCTGCTTCTCGCACGGCGTCGAACACCTCGAGGGGAAAACGCATGCGGTTCTCGAGGCTGCCGCCGTAGTCGTCGCTTCGCCTGTTCGACAGCGGCGACAGGAATTCGTGCAGCAGGTACCCGTGCGCGAAATGCAACTCGATGCCGTCGAAGCCCAGGCGCGCGGCGCGCTTCGCAGCCATTGCAAATTCATTGCGAACACGGGACAGCCCTTCGCGGTCGAGCGCAGAGGGCGGCACCTCGCCCTCAGCATGCGGCACGGCCGATGGTGCTTCGGGCAGCCAGCCTCGTGGCGCATGCGGGGGAATTTGCGCGCCACCGTCCCAAGGGGCCTCGCTCGATCCCTTGCGGCCCGCGTGCGCAAGCTGGATCGCAACTTTGATCGGCGAATACGCGCGGATCGCAGAGAGCACGCGGCCCAGCGCCTGCTCGTTGTCGTCGCTGTAAAGGCCCAGGTCCGTCGGCGAGATTCGGCCCACGGCCGACACCGCTGTCGCTTCGGTGATGAGCAGCCCCGCGCCGGAAAGCGCAAGGTGCCCGAGGTGGATCATGTGCCAGTCGGTCGCGCTGCCCTCGTCGGCGGAGTACTGGCACATCGGCGCGACGACGATGCGGTTGTCGAGTTGGAGTTTGCCGATTTGGAGCGGGTCGAACAGGTGGGTCATTGATTCAGTCTTGCGTGGGCAATTCGATGCCCGGAAATATCTTGATCACGGCCGCATCGTCCTCGCGGCCGAAGCCGGCGGACGACGCGTGCATGAACATCTGGTGCGCCGTCGCCGCGAGCGGAAGCGGGAATTTTGCAGCGCGTGCCGTGTCCAGCACGAGGCCGAGGTCTTTCACGAAGATATCGACTGCCGACAGCGGCGTGTAGTCGCCTGCTAGAACATGCGCCATGCGGTTTTCGAACATCCAGCTGTTGCCCGCGCTGTGCGTGATGACCTCGTACAGATCGGCTGCGTCGACGCCTTCGCGCAGGCCCAGCGCCATCGCTTCCGCAGCGGCGGCAATGTGCACGCCCGCGAGCAACTGATTGATGATCTTCACCTTGCTGCCGTTTCCGGCGCGGTCACCCAGCTTGTAGACCTTCGCGGCCATCGCTTCGAGGAGTGGCCCTGCCTTCGCGTAGGCCTCGGGACGGCCCGCCGTCATCATCGTCATCTGCCCTGACGCGGCCTTTGCCGCTCCGCCGGAGATGGGCGCGTCCAGGTACAACACGCCGCGCCGGCCGAGACGCGATTCGAGATCGACCGACCAGTTTGGATCGACGGTGGAGCACATGACGAACAGGTTGCCCGGCCGCATCGAATGTGCCGCGCCCTGGTCGCCGAAGAGCACTTCCTCGGTCTGCGCTGCGTTGACGACAACGCTCACGATGACATCGCACTTGGACGCGAGCTCCTGCGGACTCGCGCAGGCTTCTCCGCCGTCGGCAATGAATGCCTGCATCGCCTCTTCGCGCACGTCGTGCACGTGCACTTGGTAGCCCGCGCGCCGCAGCGAGCCCGCCATGCCGCGGCCCATCGCGCCTAAGCCGATCAGTCCTATCGCTTGTGCCATTGATATCTCCTTGGCTGCGTGCCAACGGGCAGAGGTTCCAACGTCTGCGGTCCCCGGTCAAGCGGTTGTTGATCCGTCATCCCGGCGCAGGCCGGGATCGCTGGCGGTTGATATGTCGCGGTGCATCCATCGCCATCGACCCCGGCCTGCGCCGGGGTGACTCCAGATTCATAAGCTGGTTTATAATCTAACCACTTATGGATCGACTCCACCTCTCCCAGCGCTTCGGCTTTCTCGTCAACGAGCTGGGGCGTATCTATTCCCAGCAATTCGACCGCGAGGCGCGGGAGCGTCTTGGCCTGTCGCAGGCGCAATGCCGGCTGCTGGTGGTGCTTGCGACGCATGACGAGGACGAGCCACTTTCGCAGGCGGAGCTTGCCGAGAAGGTCGGCGTAAGCGCGATGGCCATCACCACCATGTGCGACCGCCTCGCTGCCGGCGGCTGGCTCGAACGCCGCCCTTCGCTCGATGACCGCCGCGTGAACCGCCTGCACATCCAGCCGAAGGCCCGCAAGGCGCTCGATCGCGCGATGACCATCGGCGACGAACTCACCGACCGCGTGCTCGCGGATTTCAGCGCCACAGAGCGCAAGCAACTCATCGCCCTGCTCGCCCGCGCGCGGGAGGGTCTGTTCGCCAAGGCGTGACCGCATGACCACTCCCTCTCCCGCCGAAGCGCAGCAGCACAAGGGCATGATCACCGTGTCGATCATGCTGGCGACGATCATGCAGGCGCTGGACACCACCATCGCCAACGTCGCGTTGCCGCACATGCAGGGCAGCCTGCAGGCGTCGCAGGACCAGATCACCTGGGTGCTCACGTCGTACATCGTCGCGTCGGCGATCGCGCTGCCGATCACCGGCTGGCTGTGCTCGCAATGGGGCCGGCGCAAAGTCTTCATCGTGTCGGTCATCGGGTTCACGATCGCGTCGGCGTTGTGCGGTTTCGCCACGTCGCTGGGCATGATCGTCGCCGCGCGATTGCTGCAGGGCATCTTCGGTGCCGCGCTGGTGCCGCTGTCGCAAGCGGTGCTGCTGGACATCAACCCGCCGCACAAGGTGGGCCAGGCGATGGCGATCTGGGGCGCCGGCATCATGATCGGGCCCATCCTGGGCCCCATGCTGGGCGGCTGGCTGACCGAGAACTTCGACTGGCGCTGGGTGTTCTTCATCAACGTGCCCGTGGGCGCCTTCGCGCTGTGGGGCATCACTCGCTACCTGCCCGAGAACAAGCCCAAGAGCGGGCGGCTCGACTTCTTCGGCCTTGTCACGCTCAGCGTTGCCATCGGCGCGCTGCAGCTGTTCCTCGATCGCGGCGAACTCGTCGACTGGTTCGACTCGTGGGAGATCCGCATCGAGGTGGCGATCACACTCGTGTCGCTGGCGTTCTTCGTCGCGCACACGGCCACGGTGCAAGG
>DATJJL010000199.1:0-3317 GCA_035492155.1 Ramlibacter sp.
AGAACATCGGCTCGATGAGCCGGAAGTCCCCCTCGGCCTGCATGCGGTCCATGAGGACCGAGCCGACCATGCCGCGCCAGCCCACGAGGCCGACCAGCGGTTGTTGCGTCTTGAGAGTCATCGAATCGCCCTTTCAGTTTGATCTGGTTTCCCCGGCTCGTCTGGGGCCGGGGAGGGCGCACATGACGAACCGGAGCTTGCTAGCTCTTGGTAATCGTCTTTTTCGTGATCGCGGCCACGACGGCGTCGCCCATTTCGAGCGTAGAGACCTTCGTGGTGCCTTCGGACCAGATGTCGGCCGTGCGCAGTCCCTGGGCAAGCACCGACTTGACCGCAGACTCGATACGGTCGGCGGCTTCGGGCTGGTTGAGGGAGAAACGGAGCATCATGGCTGCAGACAATATTGTAGCCAACGGATTCGCGATGCCCTTGCCCGCGATGTCCGGCGCGCTTCCGTGACTGGGCTCGTACAGGCCTTGGTTCCGGGCGTTGAGCGACGCCGAAGGCAGCATGCCGATCGAGCCCGTGAGCATCGC
The DNA here is from genome assembly GCA_035492155.1 of Ramlibacter sp. Classification (GTDB taxonomy): domain Bacteria; phylum Pseudomonadota; class Gammaproteobacteria; order Burkholderiales; family Burkholderiaceae_C; genus Ramlibacter. Next base: position 537 of record DATJJL010000199.1, read on the forward strand.
TGCTTCGTCGGACAGGATGTCGCCGAACATGTTGCCCGTGACGACCACGTCGAACTTCTTGGGCGCGCGCACCAGCTGCATCGCCGCGTTGTCGACGTACATGTGGTCGAGCGCGACGTCGGGGTATTGTTTGCCGATTTCGGTGACCACGTCCTTCCACAGCTGGAAAGTTTCGAGCACGTTCGCCTTGTCGACGCTCGTCACGCGCTTGCTGCGCTTGCGCGCCGCCTGGAAAGCGACGTGCGCAATGCGCTCGATTTCCGGGCGCGTGTACCGCATGGTGTCGAAGGCTTCTTCCGCGCCGGCGAACGCACCGTCGGGCGAAGTGCGACGCCCCCGCGGCTGCCCGAAATAGATGTCGCCCGTGAGCTCGCGGATGATGAGGATGTCCAGGCCCGAGATCAGTTCGGGCTTGAGGCTCGACGCACCGACAAGTTGTTCGTAGCAGATCGCCGGACGGAAATTCGCGAAGAGGCCAAGGTTCTTGCGCAGGCCGAGGATCGCCTGCTCCGGGCGAAGCGCACGTTCGAGCTTGTCGTATTTCCAGTCGCCCACGGCTCCGAAGAGAATGGCGTCCGATTCCTTCGCGAGCTTCAGCGTCGCGTCGGGCAGCGGGTGCCCGAGTGCTTCGTAAGCCGCGCCGCCGACGAGCGCGGTTTCCATCTCGAACTCGAGGTCGAGGACGTTCAGGACCTTCACGGCCTCCGCGACGATTTCCGTGCCGATGCCATCACCCGGCAGTACTGCGATCTTCATGCTTGTCTTATCCGTTCAGGGTATGCGCGAGCCAGGGCTTGGTTGCAAGGCGCTGCGCCTCGAAAGCCTTGATGTCGTCTTTGTGCCTCAGCGTGAGGCCGATGTCGTCCAAGCCGTTCAGCAGGCAGTATTTGCGGAAAGGCTGCACGTCGAACTTCATCGCTTCGCCTTGCGAAGTGATGACGACTTCGCGATCGAGATCGACGGTCAGCTCGTAGCCGGGGAAAGCCTTCACCTCGTCGAACAGCTTTGCCACCTGCGCTTCCGGCAGCACGATCGGCAGCAGGCCGTTCTTGAAGCAGTTGTTGAAGAAGATGTCGGCGTAGCTCGGCGCGATGATCGCGCGAAAGCCGTATTGGTCCAGCGCCCAGGGCGCGTGTTCACGCGACGAACCGCAGCCGAAATTCTTGCGCGCGAGCAGGATCGACGCGCCTTGATAGCGCTGCTGGTTCAGCACGAAATCCGGATTGATCTTGCGCTCCGATTGCGGCTTGCCGACCCAGCCCGGATCGGTATAGCGCCACTCGTCGAAGAGGTTCGGCCCGAAGCCGGTCTTGCGGATCGACTTCAGGAACTGCTTGGGGATGATCGCGTCGGTGTCGACATTCTCGCGATCCATCGGGGCGACGAGCCCCTTGTGTACGGTGAACTGTCTCACTTGTTTTTATCCGCGGCCTTTTCGACCGCGGAGCCTGCTTTCTGGATGTCCTGGCCCATGCCATGAATCGTGTTGCAGCCCGCGAGCAGGGCGACGGTGGCGAGGGCGAGCAGCGTAGCGATGGTTTTGTTCATGTTCTGGTCCTCTATGCGAACTGGCGTACATCGACGAAATGGCCGTGCACTGCGGCGGCGGCGGCCATCGCGGGGCTGACCAGGTGCGTGCGGCCGCCGGCACCCTGGCGGCCCTCGAAATTGCGGTTGCTGGTGGACGCGCAACGCTCGCCCGGCTCGAGCCGGTCGGCGTTCATCGCGAGGCACATCGAGCAGCCGGGCTCGCGCCATTCGAAGCCCGCGGCCCTGAAAATCTCGTGCAGCCCTTCGCGCTCGGCCTGCTCCTTCACCAGGCCTGAGCCCGGCACGACCATTGCGATCTTCACGTTCTTCGCGACCTTCTGCCCGAGCTTGCGCACGACGGCAGCGGCTTCGCGCAAATCTTCGATGCGGCTGTTCGTGCACGAGCCGATGAACACTTTGTCGACGAAGATGTCGTTCATCGGTTTGCCGGGCTGAAGGCCCATGTAGGTGAGCGCGCGTTCGATACCGCCACGCTTGGTCTCATCCTTCTCGCGCTCCGGGTCGGGCACGCGTCCATCGATGCCGATCACCATCTCCGGTGAAGTACCCCAAGTCACTTGCGGAATGATCTTCGTCGCGTCAAGCTCGACGATGGTGTCGAACTTTGCGCCCGGGTCGGAGTGCAGCGTCTTCCAATACGCGACGGCCTGGTCCCACTCCACGCCTTTCGGTGCGAGAGGTCGACCTTTCACGTACTCGATGGTCTTGTCGTCCACGGCCACGACGCCCGCGCGCGCGCCGGCTTCAATGGCCATGTTGCACACCGTCATGCGGCCTTCCATCGTGAGCGAGCGGATCGCCGAGCCGCCGAACTCGATCGTGTAGCCGGTGCCGCCGGCCGTGCCAATGCGGCCGATGATCGCCAGCACGACGTCCTTCGCCGTGACGCCGCGCGCGAGCTGGCCTTCGACCTTGACCAGCATGTTCTTCGCCTTCTTGGCGAGGAGCGTCTGCGTGGCGAGAACGTGTTCGACTTCACTCGTGCCGATGCCGTGCGCGAGTGCGCCGAAAGCGCCATGCGTGGATGTGTGCGAATCGCCGCAAACAACAGTCATGCCCGGAAGCGTCGCGCCCTCTTCAGGGCCGATGACGTGCACGATGCCTTGCTGCTTGGACAGGAACGGGAAGTACGCAGCCGCGCCGAACTCCGCGATGTTCTTGTCGAGCGTGGTGACCTGTTCTTTGCTCACCGGGTCGTCGATGCCGTCGTACCCGCGTTCCCAGCCCGTG
>DATJJL010000200.1:0-3404 GCA_035492155.1 Ramlibacter sp.
GGGCATGGACATGGGCATCGTCAACGCCGGCATGGTCGGCGTGTATGACGAAGTCGAGCCGCAATTGCGCGAGCGCGTGGAGGACGTCGTGCTCAATCGCCGGCCGGACGCGGGCGAACGGCTGATCGAGATCGCGGAAGACGCCAAGGGCGCCGCGAAGGACGACACGAAGAAGAACGAATGGCGCAACCAGCCCGTGGAGCAGCGCCTGTCGCACGCGCTGGTGCACGGCATCACCGACCACATCGTCGCGGACACCGAAGAGTCGTACCAGGCGATCGTCGCGAAGGGCGGACGTCCGCTCCACGTGATCGAAGGCCCGCTCATGGACGGCATGAACATCGTCGGCGACCTGTTCGGGCAGGGCAAGATGTTCCTGCCGCAGGTGGTGAAGTCCGCGCGCGTCATGAAGCAGGCCGTGGCCCACCTCATCCCCTACATCGAGGAAGAAAAGAAGCAGCAGGCCGCGGCCGGCGAAGAGGTCCGCTCCAAGGGCAAGATCGTCATCGCCACCGTGAAGGGCGACGTGCACGACATCGGCAAGAACATCGTCACCGTCGTGCTCCAGTGCAACAACTTCGAAGTCGTGAACATGGGCGTGATGGTGCCGTGCCACGAAATTCTCGCGAAGGCGAAGGTCGAAGGCGCCGACATCGTCGGCCTGTCGGGTCTTATCACGCCGTCGCTCGAGGAAATGCAATATGTCGCGAGCGAAATGCAGAAGGACGAGCATTTCCGCATCAAGAAGATTCCGCTTTTGATCGGCGGTGCGACGACCAGTCGCGTGCACACGGCGGTGAAGATCGCGCCGCATTACGAAGGCCCGGTGGTTTACGTGCCCGACGCGTCGCGCAGCGTGAGCGTAGCGCAGGGGCTTCTGTCCGATCAAGCTGCGAAGTACATCGCGGAGGTCGAGGCCGACTACGAGCGCGTGCGCATCCAGCACGCCAACAAGAAGCAGGTGCCGATGTGGTCGCTCGAAAAAGCGCGTGCCAACAAGACGCCTATCGACTGGTCGAACTACACGCCGCCGGTGCCGAAGTTCATCGGCCGGCGCGTGATCAAGAACTTCGACCTTGCCGAGCTCGCGAAGTACATCGACTGGGGCCCGTTCTTCCAGACGTGGGATCTCGCGGGGCGCTTCCCGGACATCCTGAAAGATGAGGTCGTCGGCACCGAAGCCGTTCGCGTGTATGCCGACGGCCAGCGCATGCTCAAGCGCCTGATCGAGGGCCGCTGGCTCACGGCCAATGCCGTGGTGGGTTTCTGGCCTGCGAACACCGTGCACGACGACGACATCGAGCTCTACACCGACGAATCACGCTCCCAGGTCGCGATGACCTGGTTCGGCGTGCGCCAGCAAACCGAAAAGCAGCAGGTCGAGGGCATCATGCGTCCGAGCCGGTGCCTTTCGGACTTCATCGCGCCCAAGGGCGTGGCGAAGGACTACATCGGCGGCTTCGCGGTGACGTCCGGCATCGGCTCGGAGAAGAAGGAGAAGTACTTCCTCGACGACCTCGACGACTACTCCGCGATCATGCTCAAGGCATTGGCCGATCGCCTGGCCGAAGCTTTTGCCGAAGCGCTGCACGAGCGCGTGCGCAAGGACTTCTGGGGCTACGCGCCGGATGAACACATGTCGTGCGACGAACTCGTCGCCGAGAAGTACCGCGGCATCCGCCCCGCGCCGGGCTATCCGGCATGCCCGGACCACAGCGTCAAGCGCGACCTCTTCGAGGTACTGCACGCCGAGGACGCAGGCATGGGCCTGACGGAATCGCTCGCCATGACACCGGCGGCGAGCGTGAGCGGCTTTTACCTCTCGCATCCGCAAAGCGCGTACTTCAACGTCGGCAGGATCGGCGACGACCAGGTCGAGGATCTCGCGCGCCGCCGCGGCGCGGAGCTCGCACAGGTCAAGCGCCTGCTCGCGCCGAACCTCTGATCACGCGAGTGCGCGGCGCTGTGCGAGCCACAGCGCCGACACCGACACCACGCACACGGCGAGCAGCATCCACAGGCCGTACGTGTAGCCGGCTGCGGGGCTCCACAGCACGCCCATCAACAGCGGCGTGAGCGCGCGCGCAATCGCTGTGGGCAAGCCCAGCGCGCCATTGAGCGAAGCGACGTGCTCGCGGCTGATGTATTGCGCAATCGCCGTGCCCTTCACGATCGTGAGCATCCCGTTGCCCATGCCGTACAGCAGCACGAAGAGCACTGCAGCCTGCGGATGGCCCGCGCCGGCGAGCAGCGCCGCGATGCCCAAGGGGATCAACATCGGGATCCAGCGATTGGCCTGGTGCAGGTCGAAGCGGTGTTCGAAGACATAGAGCAGCACGCGCCCGAACACCTGGAACACACCGACGGCGGCCGGCACGGCGATCACCCAACGCTCGGCGAGGCCGTTGCCGCGCAGCAGGCTGATCATGTGCGGCGGCAGCGCGGCGGTCACGCCCATCATGCCGACGGCAAAGACGGCGATCAAAAGAAAAGGCGCGCTGCGAAGAAGAAGTGCAGGCGACGCGGAGGCTCCGCTCGAAATCCCGATCGGCATCTTCGGCGCGCCGCGCAGTTGCCATGCATGGATCGGCGCGCAGACGAACAGGTGGAATGCCGCAAGCACCCACAGCGCGTGCCGCCATCCGAGTGATGCGATCAGCGCTGCAGACACTGGTATGAACACGGTGCTCGCCAAGCCGCCGAGAAAAGTGAGCGTGATGATCGCGCGGCGGAAGTCGTCGGGGAAGCGGCGCGTCACAACAGCGAAGACCGGCGTGTACAACGTCGCGCCGAGCGACGCACCGAGCACGAGCCACACCGCATAGAACGACCACGCCGAGTGCACGAAGCTGTGCGCGACGAGCGCCGCGGCCGCCACGAGCGAGCCCGTTGTCATCACGGCGCGTTCATGGCCGCGATCGATCCAGCGGCCGATCGGGTAGGCGATCAGGCCCTCCGCGAGCGACGAGAGCGAAAACGCCAGCGACGATTGCGCGCGCGTGAGGCCCAGCTCGCTTTCCACCGGCTGCAGCAGCAGCGAGAACGTGTAGAAGATGCTGCCCCATGAAATGAGCTGCGCGAGCGAGAGCCACAGGACGAAGCGCCGGTCGTGGGTCATCCGGCGATTGTCGCCGCGAGCGCTCGCCGGTACTGCACGGCCTCTGCGACATGCACGACCTGCGTCGCCTGCGCGCCCGCGAGATCGGCGATCGTGCGCGCCACTTTCATCGCGCGATGCGTGGCACGTGCGCTCCATCCGAGCCGCGCCGAAGCCACGTTGAGGAACTTGGCCGCGGCATCGTCGAGCGACGTATGCGCGTCGATCTCCTTGCCTTGCAGCGCGTTATTCGTCTTGCCTTGTCGCGCAAGCGAGCGTTCGCGCGCGCAAGCGCAGCGATCGCGAA
>DATJJL010000201.1:0-3595 GCA_035492155.1 Ramlibacter sp.
CCGCAGTGCGGCAGCGAGTTCATCGTGCGCCTGCCGCTCGCAATCGACGCGGTGGCTGCCCAGCGCCGGCCGGTCGAAGCTGGCGGCTCGATGGTGCGGCTGTCGCGGCGCGTGCTCATCGTGGACGACAACCGCGACAGCGCCGACACGCTCTCCACACTGCTGCAGGTGATGGGCTGCGAGATCGAAGTCGCCTACGACGGCGAATCGGCTCTTGCGGCCGGCGCGCGCTTCAAGCCCGACGCCGTGCTGCTGGACCTGGGCATGCCCAAGCTCAACGGCTTCGAGACCTGCGAGCGCATGCGCTCGCAGCCCTGGGGCCAGTCGATCTGCATCGTCGCCGTCACCGGCTGGGGCCAGGACGAGGACCGCCGGCGCACGAAGGACGCCGGCTTCGACGCGCACATGGTCAAGCCGGCGGACCCGGGCAAGCTCACGGAGCTACTGGCTTCGATCTCTTTCAAGCAGCCGCGCGAAGTGATGTAGAAGTGAGCACATGATGCCGGCTCAAGTCCGGCAAGAAGACACACTCAGCGGATCACTTCGGAATCTCACGCGGCCGGCCCGCATCGTCGATGGCAACGTAAGTCACCGTCGCTTCCGTCACCTTCGTGTAGCGGCCTTGCGAGCGGGACCGCTCGGCGAAGACCTCGACCTTCACGGTGATCGATGTGCGCCCGATGCGCACGACCTCCGAGAAAAACGAGAGCAGGTCGCCCACTCGCACGGGTTGCTTGAAGAGGAATTCGTTCACGGCCACGGTGGCCATGCGGCCCTGGATGACCCTCGCGGGCAGCACGGAGCCTGCCAAGTCGACCTGGGCCATGACCCAGCCGCCGAAGATGTCTCCGTTTGCATTCGTATCGGCCGGCAAGGGGATGACCTTCATCACCAGTTCCTTGTCGGTGGGCAGCACACTTGTTGTCGTGGACATGGGCACAATCTCCTGTCGAAGAAGGATTTTCCCCCAATGCGCCGATCCGGCGAACTTTCCGCCCGCTTTGTTCCCGGCGTCGATCCGGGCCCGTCGCACGCCGACTGGGACACGCTCAAGCGCCTCTTCCCCTACCTGTGGGAGTACAAGGTGCGCGTGGTGGCCGCGCTGCTCTTCATGATCGGCGCGAAGCTGGCGAACGTCGGCGTGCCGGTGCTGCTCAAAAAGCTCATCGACGCGATGAACATCAAGGCCGGCGACCCGTCGGCGGTGCTGGTGGTGCCTGCGGGCTTGCTGCTGGCGTACGGGCTGCTGCGGCTGTCGACGACGTTTTTTACCGAGCTGCGCGAGCTTGTCTTCTCGAAGGCGACGCAAGGCGCTGCGCGCAAGATTGCGCTGGAGACTTTCCAGCACCTGCATTCGCTCAGCCTTCGCTTCCACCTGGAGCGGCAGACGGGCGGCATGACACGCGACATCGAGCGCGGCGTTCGCGGCATCGAATCGCTGATCTCGTATTCGCTCTACAGCATCGTGCCGACCATCATCGAGGTCGCGCTCGTGCTGTCCATCCTCGCCGTGAAGTTCGACGTGTGGTTCGCGTGGATCACCATCGCGGCGCTGGTGGTGTATGTGCTTTTCACCGTGAGCATCACGGAGTGGCGCACCAAGTTCCGCCGCGAGGCGAACGAATTCGATTCGGCCGCGCACACCAAGGCCGTGGATTCGCTGCTCAATTACGAGACGGTCAAGTATTTCAACAACGAGGGCTTCGAATCGAATCGCTACGACCAGAGCCTGAAGCAATTGCGCCACGCACGCCTGAAGAGCCAGACCACGCTGTCGATGCTCAACACCGGCCAGCAATTGATCATCGCGATCGGCCTCGTGGCCATGCTCTGGCGCGCAACGCAAGGCGTGATCGACACGCGCATGACGCTGGGCGACCTGGTGATGGTCAACGCGTTCATGATCCAGCTGTATATCCCGCTGAATTTTCTGGGCGTGCTGTACCGCGAGATCAAGCAGAGCCTGACGGACCTGGACAAGATGTTCGTGCTGATGGACCGCGACCGCGAGGTGCGCGACCATCCCGGCGCGCAGTCGCTCGAAGCGCCGGACGGCGACTGGACGGTGCGATTCGAGCACGTCAATTTTTCGTACGAGCCTGCGCGGCAGATCCTGTACGACGTCTCTTTCGAAATTCCTTCGGGCAAGACGGTGGCGGTGGTCGGCCCGTCGGGTTCGGGCAAGTCGACACTCGCGCGTTTGCTCTATCGCTTCTACGACGTGAAGGACGGGTGCATCAGCATTGCGGGGCACGACATTCGCGAGGTGACGCAGCAAAGCGTGCGCCGGGCGATCGGCATCGTGCCGCAGGACACGGTGCTCTTCAACGACACGGTGGAATACAACATCGCCTACGGCCGCCCCGGCGCGACGCGCGAAGAGGTGGAAGAGGCCGCGCGTGCTGCACGCATCCACGATTTCATCGTGTCCACGCCGAAGGGCTACGGCACGATGGTGGGCGAGCGGGGGCTGAAGCTTTCGGGCGGTGAGAAGCAGCGCGTGGCCATTGCGCGCACGCTGCTGAAGGACCCGCCCGTCATGATCTTCGACGAGGCGACGTCGGCACTCGACTCCGCGAACGAGCGCGCCATCCAGGCGCAGCTCAAGGGCATCTCGGCGCACAAGACGGCGCTCGTGATCGCGCACCGCTTGTCCACTGTCGTGGATGCGCACGAGATCCTCGTGATGGAAGCCGGCCGCGTTGTGGAGCGCGGCACGCATTCGGCATTGCTCGCCAAAGGCGGGCGCTACGCCGAGATGTGGTCGCTGCAGCAACAAAGCTCGGGCGAGGCGGAGAAGTTCACCGACGTGATCGGCATGTGATCATGCATTTGAGCCGAAAGGAATGAACCGATGAGCAGACACCTCAAGATCGCCGCGGCGCAGCTCGGGCCATTGCACCGCAGCGACACGCGCGTGGATGCAACGAAGCGGCTCGTCACGATGCTTCGCGAGGCGCACGCGAGCGGCGCGAAGTTCGTGGTGTTTCCGGAACTCGCTTTCACCACTTTCTTTCCGCGCTGGTGGATCGAGGACCAGGCCGAGGTCGATCGCCTGTACTTCGAAGAGACGATGCCCTCAGCCAACACGCAACCGCTCTTCGACGAAGCGAAGAAGCTGGGTATCGGCTTTTACATTGGCTATGCGGAGAAGACGCGCGACGAGGCAGGCCAAGTGCATCGCTTCAACACCGCGATCCTCGTCGGGCCCGACGGCAGCATCGTGGGCAAGTACCGCAAGATTCATTTGCCGGGGCATTCGGAGCACAAGCCACAGGCCGCCTTCCAGCATCTCGAGAAGAAATACTTCGAGGTGGGCGACCTGGGCTTTCGCGTGTGGAAGTACATGAACACGATTGCGGGCATGCTGATCTGCAACGACCGCCGCTGGCCCGAAGCGTTTCGCGTGCTTGCGCTGCAGGGCGCAGAGATCGTGGCACTGGGTTTCAACACGCCGACGGAGAATTTGCATTACCCCGAGCCGCCCGCGCTGCGCGTGCACCATCACCTGATCATGGCGCAGGCGATGGCCTTCCAGAACGCGACATGGCTGGTGGAAACTGCCAAATGCGGATTCGAGGATGGCTTTCGCATG
>DATJJL010000202.1:0-4502 GCA_035492155.1 Ramlibacter sp.
CATGGTCAATGCTTTCATGATCCAGCTCTATATCCCGCTGAATTTCTTGGGCGTGCTGTACCGCGAAATCAAGCAGAGCCTGACGGACCTGGACAAGATGTTCGTGCTGATGGACCGCGACCGCGAAGTGCGTGACCAGCCCGGCGCGCAGCCGCTTTCTGCGCCGGACGGCGACTGGTCGGTGCGATTCGAGCATGTGAACTTCTCGTACGAGCCGGCGCGACAAATTCTTTACGACGTGTCTTTCGAGATTCCCTCGGGCAAGACGGTGGCGGTGGTCGGCCCGTCCGGCTCGGGCAAGTCGACACTCGCGCGGCTGCTCTATCGGTTCTATGACGTGAGGGACGGCCGCATCACCATTGCGGGGCACGACATCCGCGAGGTGACGCAGCAAAGCGTGCGGCGGGCGATCGGCATCGTGCCGCAGGACACGGTTCTCTTCAACGACACGGTGGAATACAACATTGCCTACGGCCGCCCCGGCGCGACGCGCGAAGAGGTGGAAGATGCCGCCCGCGCCGCGCGCATTCACGACTTCATCGTGTCGACGCCGAAGGGTTACGGCACGATGGTCGGCGAGCGCGGGCTCAAGTTATCGGGCGGCGAGAAGCAGCGCGTGGCGATCGCGCGCACGCTGCTGAAAGACCCGCCCGTGATGATCTTCGACGAGGCGACGTCGGCTCTCGATTCCGCGAACGAGCGAGCGATCCAGGCGCAGCTCAAGGGTATCTCGCAGCACAAGACGGCTCTGGTCATCGCGCATCGCTTGTCCACGGTGGTCGACGCGCACGAGATTCTGGTGATGGAAGCGGGCCGCATCGTCGAACGCGGCACGCATTCTGCTCTGCTCGCCAAGGGTGGCCGCTACGCCGAGATGTGGTCGCTGCAGCAGCAAAGCTCGGGCGAGGCGGAGAAATTCACCGACGTGATCGGCATGTGAATCGAAAGGAATGGAACGATGAGCAGACACCTCAAGATCGCCGCGGCGCAGCTCGGGCCGCTGCATCGCAGCGACACGCGCAAGGACGCGACGAAGCGGCTCGTCACGATGCTGCGCGAGGCACACGCGAGCGGCGCGAAATTCGTGGTGTTTCCGGAGCTGGCTTTCACGACATTCTTTCCGCGCTGGTGGATCGAGGACCAGGCCGAAGTCGATAGGCTGTACTTCGAGGAGACGATTCCTTCGGCCGATACGCAGCCGCTCTTCGACGAAGCGAAGAAGCTGGGTATCGGCTTTTACATTGGCTATGCGGAGAAGACGCGCGACGAGGCGGGCCAAGTGCATCGCTTCAACACCGCGATCCTCGTCGGGCCTGACGGCAGCATCGTGGGCAAGTACCGCAAGATTCATTTGCCGGGGCATTCGGAACACAAGCCACAGGCGGCCTTCCAGCATCTCGAGAAAAAATACTTCGAGGTGGGCGACCTGGGCTTTCGCGTGTGGAAGTACATGAACACGATTGCGGGCATGCTGATCTGCAACGACCGCCGCTGGCCCGAAGCGTTTCGCGTGCTTGCATTGCAAGGTGCCGAGATCGTCGCGCTGGGCTTCAACACGCCGACTGAGAATCTGCACTACCCCGAGCCGCCCGCACTGCGCGTGCATCATCACTTGATCATGGCGCAGGCCATGGCTTTCCAGAACGCGACGTGGCTGGTGGAGACGGCCAAGTGCGGATTCGAGGATGGCTTCCGGATGTTCGGCAATTCGCTCATCGTCGCGCCGACGGGCGAGATCGCTGCGAAGAGCGTCACCGAGGATGATGAAGTGATCGCGTTCAACTGCGACATCGATCTTGCGACCAACCTGAAGAAAACAATGTTCGACTTTGCGCGGCACCGCCGGCCCGAGCACTACAAGCTGATCGTGGAACGCACGGGCGCTGAGGTGACGCCCGCCAATGGCTGAATTCGATCTTGTCGTGCGCGGCGGCACGGTGGTGACCGCCGAGCGCACCGTGCAGGCCGACGTCGGCGTGCGCGGCGGCAAGATCGTTGAAGTTGGCGCAGGCCTCGCTGCAGGCAGGCAGGAGGTCGACGCGCGAGGCAAGCTCGTGATGCCCGGCGGCATCGACAGCCATTGCCATGTGGAGCAAAAGTCATCCGCCGGCGTGATGTGTGCGGACGATTTTTATTCGGCCACGGTGGCGGCTGCATTCGGCGGCACGACGACGATCATTCCCTTCGCGGCGCAGCATCGCGGCGATTCGATCACCAGCGTGGTTCAGGATTACGCAGAGCGCGCGAAGAAGTCGGTGGTCGACTACGCCTTCCACCTGATCGTCTCCGATCCGACGCCGGATGCGTTGAATGTTGAATTGCCCGCGATGGTCAAGCGCGGTATCACGTCGCTGAAGATCTATACGACGTACGAGCTGCTGCGATTGAAGGACGACCAGGTGCTCGACGTGCTGCTCGCCGCGGATCGTGAACGTGCTCTCGTGATGGTGCACGCAGAGAACCATGAGGTGATCCAGTGGATCGCGCGGCGCCTGCTCGAGCGCGGGCACAAGGCGCCGAAGTTCCACGCGACGGCGCATCACCCCATTGCGGAATCGGAGGCGACGCATCGCGTGATCGCGCTGACGCGCATCCTCGATGTGCCGGCGCTGATCGTGCATGTGTCGGGCAGTGATGCGATCGAAACGATTCGATCCGCGCAGACACTGGGAGCGAAGATCCATGCGGAGAGCTGCCCGCAATATCTCTTTCTCACGGCCGACGACATCGACAGGCCGGGGCTGGAAGGCGCGAAGTTCTGCTGCAGCCCGCCGCCGCGCGATGCAGCTTCGCAAGATGCCGTGTGGCGCGCGCTGAAGGACGGCACGATCGGCATTTATTCGTCGGACCACGCGCCTTATCGCTACGACGAAAGCGGCAAGCTGCCGAAAGGCGATGCGACCACGTTCAAGGACATGGCCAACGGCGTGCCGGGCATCCAGGTGCGCATGCCGCTGCTGTTTTCCGAAGGCGTGGGCCAGGGCCGCATCACGTTGAATGAATTCGTCGCGCTCACCTCCACCAATCATGCGCAGATGTACGGCATCGCCGATCGCAAGGGCACGCTGAACGTGGGCGCGGATGCCGACATCGCCATCTGGGACCCGCAGCGCGAGCTGACGCTCACGGCCGCGATGATGAAAGACAACGCGGGCTACACGCCTTACGAGGGCCGCGTGGTCAAGGGCTGGCCAGTGCAGGTGCTGGTGCGCGGGCAGGTGGTTGTCGATGACGGCAAGCTGCTCGCCGCGAAAGGCAGCGGCCAATTCGTGCCCTGCGGCACACCCGCGCCGCTCGCAGGGACTCGCCCGACGCGCGACAATGCGGCAGGCGCCTTTCGCCGGCTGATCGACTCCTGAGACGCAAGCCATGACTGCACTGCCGAAGATCCTGGTGATCAACCCCAATTCCACCGAAGCGGTGACGCGCGCCGTGGACGAAGCCTTGTCTTGCTACGCCGATGCCGCGCAGATCCGCTGCGTGACGCTGAAGGAAGGCCCGCCCGGCATCGAGCTGCAGCAGCATGCCGACAGCGTGATCGTGCCGCTGGGCCAGATGCTCAAGCGCGAAGAGGCGAACCACGACGCTTTCGTGCTGGCTTGTTACAGCGACCCGGGCCTGCATTCGCTGCGCGAGCAGACGACGAAGCCGGTGCTGGGCATCGGCGAATGCGGCCTGCTCACGGCGATGACGCTGGGTCACCGCGTGGGCGTGATCGCGATTCTGCGCAAATCGATTCCGCGGCACTTGCGCTATATCGGCGCGATGGGCATCGGCGATCGCATTGCGGCCGAGCTGCCGCTGGAGATCGGCGTGGTGGGACTATCCGATGCCGATCGCACAAAACAGAGATTGGAAGAAGTCGGGAAACAGCTGCGCGACGGGCATGGTGCCGATGTCGTCGTGCTCGGCTGTGCGGGTATGGCTTCGTATCGCGCGGGGCTGCAGCAGGCGCTGGGTGTTCCGGTGGTGGACCCGACGCAGGCGGCCGTGGGCATGGCAATCGCGCGTGTGCGGCTGGGCTGGTAGGCGCGCAATCCACTGCGCAAGCGATCACGCGTATTCAGGTTCCGGTTCTTTCACCGAAGGCGGCAAAGCATCGAGCGGGCTGGCCGTGCCGCCTGCCGCGACCTTGATCACGTGCGTGTAGATCATGGTCGTGCTCACGTCCGAGTGGCCGAGCAGCTCCTGCACCGTGCGAATGTCGGTGCCGGCCTGCAGCAAATGCGTGGCGAAGGAGTGGCGCAGCGTGTGCGCCGAGACGTGCTTGTCGATACCCGCCAACTCCGACGCGCCACGCAACGAGCGCGAAAGCCTTTCTTCATAAAGATGGTGCCGGCGCTCCACGCCCGACCGGGGATCGACCGATAGTTTCGACGCCGGGAAAACCCAGTGCCAGCCCCACGAGAGGGCGGCGCGAGGATACTTGCGATCCAGTGCGTCGGGCATCGCCACGCCGGGCACGCCGGCGGCCCGATCGCGCTCCCACAACTTGCGCGAGC
>DATJJL010000203.1:0-3937 GCA_035492155.1 Ramlibacter sp.
CCAGAGCATCACGGTGTCGCTCGTGAACGACCACATCACGGAGAACAGCGAGACGTTCTCCGTGCACCTGTCGAACATCTTCGATTCGATCAGCCACGCGGAATCGATTGGCACGGCCGACGGCACCGCGACGATCACCGACGACGATGTCCTGGGCATCGCCGTGGCGGGCTCGCCGAACGTGTCCGAAGGATCGACGGCGATGTTCGCGGTCAACCTGACGAACGCGAGCGCAAGCGACACCGAGATCACCCTTGCACTCGGCGACGCGGGCGACACCGCCGACGCGAGCGACTACAGCTCGACGATGACGGCGTGGTATTACGACGGCGCGACCAAGCACCTGCTCACGATCACCGCCGGCAAGATCACGCTGCCCGCGGGCGAGACGAGCTTCTTCGTGGGCGTGCCGACCACGCAGGATTCGACCTACGAAGGCAGCGAGAGCTTCACGCTCGCCGCGACCATCACCGGTGGGGCCGGCAACAGCAGCACATCGAACATCGTCGACGACGGCACGGGCACCACCTACGACGACCAGGGCAACGACATCGGCGGCGGCGGCAATGACGACACGCCCGTGATTTCCGTGCTGGGCACGCAAGGCGTCTCCGAAGGCAGCCACGCCGTGTTCACAGTGGCGCTTACGCATTCGATCGCTGTCGATACGCCGGTGGCGATCACGCTCGGCGCGCTGAGCGACACCGCATCGACGTCCGACTATTCGAGCACCTATTCGGCCTATTACTACGACAGCCTGGGCAACCAGGTCGCCCTGGTCGTAAGCGGCAGCGGCGTCACGCTGCCGGCAGGCGTCGATACGTTCTACGTGAGTGTCGATACGACCGACGACTCGGTGTACGAAAGCTGGGAGCACTTCACGCTGACGGCGAGCACCGCGCTTACCGGCTCGGCCAGCGACACGTCCAGCATCGCCGATGACGGGCTGGGCACGTTCTTCGACGACAAGGGCCAGCCCACCACCGGCGGCTCGCCCGACAACGACAACGCGGCCGTCACGGTGACAGGCACGTCCGACACGTCCGAAGGCAGCGACGCAGTCTTCGGCGTGACGCTCACACACGCATCGGCCACGGCGACGGAAATCGCGCTCACGCTCGGCGCCGGCGCGGACAGCGCGGACTCGAGCGACTACTCGAGCACGATGAACGCGTACTACTTCGACAGCTTCGGCGTGCCGCAAACGCTGACGATCACGGGCGGCAAGATCTCGCTGCCGGCGGGCGTGACGCAGTTCTACGTGGGCGTGCCCACGACGCAGGACAGCGTTTACGAAGGCACCGAGACCTTCACGCTCAGCGCGGCGATCACGGGCGGCGCGAGCGACAGCGGTATTGCAGGCATCGTCGACGACGGCACAGGCCATGTCTACGACGCCAAGGGCGTGGCCACCACCGGCACCATCGACGACGACCGGCCGGCCATCAGCGTCACCGCGCTCGCCGATGTCTCGGAAGGCAGCAATGCGATCTACACGGTGACGCTGAGCAACGCGTCCACCGGCATCACCGAAATCGCCGCTTCGTTGCATGCGCCGGGCGACACGACGTCGTCGGCGGACTATCCCGGCACATTCACCGCGTACTACGTGCTCGCCGGTGTGGAACATGCGATCACGATCACCGGCGGCAACATCGAAGTGCCCGCGGGCGTGACGAGCTTTTACGTGAAGGTGCCGACGACGCAGGACTCCGTGCTCGAAGGCGCCGAGACGCTCACACTGAACCTTGCGATCACCGGCGGCTCGAGCGGCAGCGCCGCCGCCACGATCATCGACGACGGCACGGGCCATGTTTACGACGACGTGGGCGTGGCGACGATCTCGCCCGGCGACAACGACACGCCGGCTCCGCCTCCGCCCGCACCGCCTCCGTCGGACGGTGGCGGCGGTGGATCGGTGCCCCCGCCCGCGCCGCCTCCCACGTTGGGCGCGGACCTCGACCCGACCAGCGACAACGGTGCGAGCCACACGGACAAGATCACGAGCATCATCACGCCGGACTTCACCGTCACCGCACCGGGCTTGCTGAAGGAGGGCCAGATCGTGCAGCTCATCACGCCCGACGGGCATGTGGCGGGCACGGCACCGGTGACGCAGGAAGCTGCGCTGCTGGGTCACGTCGACGTGCAATCGTGGGAACTCGATGACGGGCAGTACACGTTCACGGCGCGAGTTCTCGATGCCAGCGGCAATCTCGTTGGCGAGGCGCCGGTGCACGTCACGATCGTCACGGATCTCGATGGCGTGATGCCTTCCGTGGAACTCGCGGCCAATGGCGGCGACTTCAATCACGACGGCATCCCCGATTGGCAGCAGAACAACGTGGCGCAGTTGCCGCTCGATTCGGCAGCCGACTACGCGCTTGGCAAGAACGCGCCGGCATCGTCGTTCGGCGCGATCATGGTGGGCGACCTCCATGCGTCCGCGCCTGCTGCCGCCGTCGCGCTCGACAACACGGCGCAGCTTCTCAACATCAGCATCGGCAACGAACCGGGCCCGCTGCCTTCCAACCTCACGGCGGAATCGGGCGTGCTCAATTTCTCCGTGACGGCGCAGGCCGGCGACGTGCTGCACGACATGGACCCGGCGCGCGATGGATTGCAAACGCGCGTGGTGATCGACCTGCCGCACGGCGTCGATGCGACCGGCTATGTGAAGTGGGACTTCGCAGCGCAGAAGTGGGTGTCGTTCATGGACGATGGAAACCTCGACACCTACGACAACGGCGCGACGCTCGTCGACACGAACGGCGACGGCAAGATCGATCGCGTGGTGATCACGCTCACCGACGGGCAGTTCGGCGATGCCGACGGCACGGCGAACGGCGTCATCACCGACCCGGGCATGCTCGTGCTCGCAGCGCCCACGGTGCTGCCCGTGTACGACGTGAAGCTCGCGAACGGCGATCACTACTACGCCGTCGACGCGAACGAAGCAGCGCGCATGGCACAGGGCACGGGCAACGTGTTCCAGGGCGTCGCTTTCGATTCGCTCTCGACGGACCAAGGTGGCCGCCAGCTGCTGGACAACCACAACCCGTACACGGGCGACTGGTACTTCGCCGTGAACGGCGCGGCCATGCCGTACGCGTGCTACCAGGCTCAGCCCGGTTCGGGCTTCGATGCCGCGGCGGCGGGGCAGGGGCCCGGTTCGGACTACCACCTCTACCTCAACGCGCGCGGCATCACGCAGTTGGTGACGGCTGCGCAAGCGGACACGTTGGGGCTTGCTGCACAAGGCTACACGGATCGCGGCGCGATCTTCAACACAACAGCGACGACGGCTTACCAGTTCAATGCGGACGGCTACCTCATCGCGAACCAGGGCAACCAGGCCGTGCGCGACCTCGTCCACAACCTTGCGTTGCAATTCGGCAGCACGAACGACGCCGGTTTCGTCGAGGCCGTGGAACAGCAGTACCTCACGCAGGTCACAATCGTGGGGCTGCCTCATGGCGGCGTCGCAACGGCCGCCGACGTGAACGCCGCGTTCGGCACTGCATTCGGTTGAACATGAAATCGATGAAGAAGAACCTGATCGCCATCGCGGCATTCGCCGCGTCCTCATTCGCTCTTGCGCAGCCCGCGTATTACGGCGGGCTGCATGCAGGTGAAAACAACTTGCACCAGTGGGACGGCAATGTCGATTTCGGCGCGGGCGTCACCGTACCGGGAACCGTGGTGCTGAACCGAGGCGCGCATTACGGCGTGTTCGGCGGCAAGCAAACCGAGCACGCGCGCTGGGAAGTGGAATTGCAAGGCGGCCGCTTCGACCTCAAGCGCATCGAGCTCGGCTCGCAGGTCGAGGACAAATCGCAAAGCGGCCACTACGAAGCGCTGACATTCAACGGCTATCGCGTCGAGCCGCTAGGTGCGAGCCACTTCTCGGCTTACGGCGCATTGGGCATCGGGTGGG
>DATJJL010000204.1:0-14834 GCA_035492155.1 Ramlibacter sp.
CATGGGCGCGATGGCCAAGCAGTTCAGCAACGCGGAACTCAAGCTGCTTGCGAACTATGTGGGTTCGCTCGACAGCGAGCTGAAGACGGTGCCGGAAAGCCGCTTCCACGGACACTGAAGACCGAACAGCCGAACGCAGAGTTCGCAAAGGTTTCGCAGAGGGCGCAGAGAAATTGAAATCTCCGCGCCCTCTGCGTTTTCTCAGCGCTCTTCGTGTTCGGATGTTCAGCGCGTAGCGCGCTGTTGAACACATTGGACGTACGCGGCGCCATCAGGCGGGCGTCCGGACCGCTGGCTTTCCCAGAGCATCTGCCCGAGGCACTCCATCGCCTCGTGATGCGCGGCATGCAGCGAATCGCGGCGGGCTGCAAGCAGCTCCACCGCCTGGCGGATACCGCGCGGCTGGTCGATCGAACATTGCTCGCTGATCGACAGGTGCATCGACAAATGCAGGAACGGGTTCGTGCGTCCGTCCGAGCCGTCGTACTTCGCAGCGAGCGCAGCCTCTTCATCGGCGAGGTCCTGCGCGTATTCCGGGTGTTCGGCGATCCACTGGCCCGCGAGGATTTCCAGCGCATCCGTGGGCTGGCCGGCTTTGGACCTGGCAGCAACGCCGCAGAAGAAGCGGCGCACATCGTCCTGCGAGGGATTGAACATGCGGGCAGCGTAGCACGGCGCCGATTGACTAAACTTTGCCGGTTGGCCATGTGCAACTCGAACAGGAATCTCTTATGACCCGGCAAGCTTTCATCTGCGACGCCATCCGCACGCCTTTCGGCCGTTACGGCGGCTCGCTCTCATCCGTTCGCACGGACGATCTGGGCGCAATCCCCATCAAGGCGCTCATGACGCGCAACGCCAAGGTCGACTGGCAGGCGCTGGACGACGTGCTCTACGGCTGCGCCAATCAGGCGGGCGAGGACAACCGCAATGTCGCGCGCATGGCGGCTTTGCTGGCAGGGCTGCCGGTCGAAGTGCCCGGCGCGACGATCAATCGCTTGTGCGGCTCGGGCCTCGATGCCATCGGCACCGCGGCGCGCGCGATCAAATCGGGCGAGGCTTCGATGATCATCTCGGGCGGCGTGGAAAGCATGAGCCGCGCCCCCTTCGTGATGCCCAAGGCCGAGGGCGCGTTCTCGCGCACGAATGCCATCTACGACACCACCATCGGATGGCGCTTCGTCAACAAGCTGATGAAGGAAAGGTACGGTGTCGATTCCATGCCCGAGACCGCCGAGAACGTCGCCACCGACTATCGCGTCGGGCGCGAGGCACAGGACCGCATGGCGCTCGCCTCGCAATTGAAAGCCGTTGCCGCGCAGAAGGCGGGCTTCTTCGCGAGCGAGATCACGCCCGTCACGATGGCGCAGAAGAAGGGCGAAGCCATCGTGGTCGATCGCGACGAGCATCCGCGCGAGACCAGCATGGAATCGCTCGCAAGGCTCAAGGGCGTGGTCAGGCCCGATGGCACCGTGACGGCGGGCAACGCGAGCGGCGTGAACGACGGCGCCTGTGCGCTGCTCATCGCCGACGAAGAGGCGGCTAAAAAGCAAGGCCTCACGCCGCGCGCGCGCATCGTGGGCATGGCGACGGCGGGCGTCGCGCCGCGCGTGATGGGCATCGGCCCCGCGCCGGCCTCGCAGAAGGTGCTCGCGCTCACCGGCGTCAAGCTCGAGCAGATCGACGTGATCGAGCTGAACGAAGCATTCGCCGCGCAAGGCCTCGCGGTGCTGCGACTTCTGGGGCTGAAGGACGACGACCCGCGTGTGAACCCGAATGGCGGCGCAATCGCGCTCGGTCACCCATTGGGCGCTTCGGGCGCGCGCCTCGCGACGACAGCCGTCAACCAGCTGCACCGCACGGGGGGGCGCTACGCGCTGTGCACGATGTGCATCGGCGTCGGGCAGGGGATCGCCGTGATCCTCGAACGCGTTTAACTAGAAGACGGTCGCCTTCGCCTCGGCGACGGCCTCGGGCGCTTCCGATTCGAGCAGCGACAGCACCCGCTCGAGTCGCTCGCGATCGGTCACGTCGCGCCAGCACGTCACCGATCCGACTCGCTTGCCGCGCACCCGCTGCGGGATCACGTGGCGTTCCAACACGCGCCCGTTCGTCATCTCGACGATGGTGATCTGGTGCTCATCCGGGTTCGCTTGCTGCGTCTGGACGATGTCGAGGAAGCGCGCCGGGTCCTTCACCTGCGCCAGCTGCATCGCAAGCAGCGCGGAGTCGTTCAGCGATGCGAGCTTGTCCTGCGGGATGTTCCAGATCTCGACGAAGCGCGTGTTGTAGTGCATCGCGCGGCCGAAGTAGCCCAGGGCCAGGATGCCGTCCTGCGTCGCGTCCAGGGTCGCAAGAAGCAACGCAAGCGCCGCGCGCGCTTCCGTCAGCTCCTGTGTGCGGCTTGCCAGCGTGCGGGTTGCGGTACCGAGCTTGTGCTGCGCCGCGGCGAGCGTGCGCTGCATCTGCGCGAGCTCCTGCGCAAGCTTGTTGACCAGCTCCGGCAGGTCGGCTGCCGGCGTCGGTGCCTTCAGAACGTGGACCGGGTTCGTTTGCATGGATTGCATCTGATCACTCACGCGCAGGTCGTGCTTAGGCCGATTGCCTAAAGCGCCTAGCTGATTGCCTCGCCCAGGCTCGCGAGGAGCGGCGACATCGTCCCGTCGAGCGCCCGCGTGAGCGGCTCGAGCTCGCCCGCGCAGCGCCTTTCGCGCAACGCCATCTCCAGCTGCGCGGCGCGCTCCTGCACGGCCACGGCGCCGACGTTGCCCGACACCGATTTCGCCGTGTGCGCGAGACGCTCTGCGGTTTCGAAGTCCTCGTCGCCGATCGCGCGGCGGATGTCTCCCACGACGTCCTTCTGAGAAGCCAAATACCGCCGCAGCATCGCGAGGTAGAGCGGCTTTTTGCCCATCATGCGCGACAGGCCCAGTGCGGTGTCCAGGCCCTCGATGCCCTGCGGCATCCCGTCCGGCGCGCTGGTTTGCGCGGCGCGCACCGGTGCCGCTTCCTGCCGCACGCGCGGGCGCACCCAGCGCAGCAGGATGTTCCACATGTCGTCCGGATCGATCGGCTTCACCAGGAAATCGTTCATGCCGGCGTCGAGGCATTTGCGGCGGTCCTGCTCCATCGCGTTCGCCGTCATCGCGACGATCGGCAGGCGCTCGAAGCCGCCCATCGCGCGGATTCGCTGCGTCGCCGTCACGCCGTCCATCACCGGCATCTGCATGTCCATGAACACCAGTTCCCAGCTGCCGGAGCGAACCTTCTCAAGTGCGATTTCGCCGTTGTCGGCGACGTCGACAACGAGCCCCGCATCCTCGAGCAGTTCGCGCGCCACCTGCTGGTTGATGTCGTTGTCCTCCACGAGCAGGATGCGCGCACCGCGCAGCGCCGCCACGCGGTTCCCGGGCGCGGCCGGGCTTTGCTCCTTCTCGTCCTGCGGCGCAGGCGCGTGACGGCCCAGCGCGGCCACGGTGGTGTCGAAAAGAATCGACGGGCTCACCGGCTTGACCAGCACGTTTTCGATGCCGGCGGCCTGCGCTTCCTTGAGCACTTCCTCGCGCCCGTACGCTGTCACCATGAGGAACATCGGCGTCGTGTCCAGCCCGAGTGCGCGAATGCGCCGCGCGGTTTCCATGCCGTCCATGCCGGGCATGCGCCAGTCGAGGTACACGACGTCGTAGGGACGCCCCGATTCCGCGGCCCTGCGCACCTCCTCGATCGCCGCAGTTCCCGAGCCGGCCTGGCTCGGCACGAACGTCATGCTCCCCAGCATGTCGGCGATGACCGCGCGGGCGTGCTCGTTGTCGTCCACGACCAGCGCGCGGCGGCCCCGCAGGTCGGGGTTGGGCACGAGTTCGCGACACTTCGCTTCGCCGATGCCCAGTCGCGCGCTGAACCAGAAGGTGCTGCCCTTGCCGGGCACGCTCTCCACACCGACGTCGCCGCCCATCAAGCCGGCGAGCTTCTTGGAGATCGCCAGGCCCAGGCCCGTGCCGCCGAACTTGCGCGTTGTGGACGTGTCGGCCTGCGTGAAGCTCTGGAAGAGGCGCGCGATCTGGTCCTGCGTGAGCCCGATGCCGGTGTCCTCGACACGGAAGTGCAGCAGCACGTCCTTGTCGGTGCGCTCGCTTGCGCGCACCGCGATCACGATCTCGCCGGTCTCGGTGAACTTCACGGCGTTGTTGGCGTAGTTCAGCAGGATCTGCCCCAGGCGCAGCGAATCGCCGACAAGGTTGTGCGGCACGTCGGGCGCGACATCGAAGACCATTTCCAGGCCTTTCGCATGCGCCTTTTCGCTCACGAGGTTGCTGGTGTTGTCCAGCAGGTGCTCGAGCTCGAAATCGGTGTTTTCCATGTCCAGCTTGCCGGCCTCGACCTTGGAGAAGTCCAGGATGTCGTTGATCACGCCCAGGAGGTGCTGGCCCGATGTCTGCACCTTCGCGATGTAGTCGCGCTGGCGCGAGGTGAGATCCGTCTTGAGCACGAGGTGCGACAGGCCGATGATCGCGTTCAGCGGCGTGCGGATCTCGTGGCTCATGTTCGCGAGGAAGTCCGACTTCATCCGCGTGGCGTCCTCGGCGATTTCCTTCGCGTGGCGGATCTCCTCTTCGATGCGCTTGCGTTCGGTGATGTTGCGGCTGACGCCCAGCACACCGCGCGCCTTGCCGTTTTCGTCCCACAGCGGCGACAGGCGCGTGTCGAGCAGTACGCGCCGGCCGTCGGGGTAGGTGACCCAGACTTCGCTCGACACGTCTTGCAGCTCGTTCAGGCACTGCATGTTCCGCTCGTGGATTCCCCGTGCATGTTCGGCGGGGAAAAGCTCATGGCTCGTGCGGCCGATGATCTCGTCGATCGGTCGTCCCACCATGGCGGTGAAAGCCTTGTTGCAGCCGATGTACCGGCCCTCGACGTCCTTGTAGAAAATCAGGTCCGGGATCGAGTTGATCAGCGAGTCGAGCGTCGCTTGCTGGCGTTTCTTGTCGCGCTCGGCGCGCTTTTGCTCGCTGATGTCCTTGATGTTCACGATGAGCATCGACTTCTCGCCTTGCTGCGTGACGAACATCGACAGGTCGACGTCACGCACCTCCCCGCTCTTGCAGCGATGGCGGCTGGCGAGGTTCTGCATCTTGCCGCCGGCGATCACGCGATCGATCACCGCGCGGCCCTGCGGGTCGTTGTAGTACAGGTCCACCTCGCCCAGATCGAGGCCGATCAGCTCCTCGACCGGGTAGCCGAGCAGCTCGCACGCCGCGGGGTTCGCGAACGTGACGCGCCGTTGCTCGCAGTCGGCCCACACCATCGGCCCGCTGTTTTGCAGGACGAGGTGGTTGAAAAGCATGTTCTGCTCGTAGCGCTGGCGGTCGGTGATGTCCCGGAAGATCACGACGCTGCCCACGCACTTGCCGCCCATGCGCTGCGGCAGCACGTGCCGCTCGAGCACGCGGCCGTCGATCAATTCGATGGTGGCGTAGTCTTCCTCCTCCAGGTTCGTGCGGCGGCGCCTGACATGGTCCAGCCACGAATCGGGGTCCCTCACCTTCGAGAGCTGGAGTTCTTTCAGCTTCGACGTGTCGAGGTCGGCGAGCGCGTCTTCGGGAATGCCCCACAGTTCGACGAAGCGGATGTTGAAATAGAACGAGCCGTCGGCCTGCAGCGTGATGATGCCGTCGTTGGCCGCGTCGAGCGTGGAGACGAGTTGCTCGTGCGATCCGCGCACCCGCGCCAGTTCGGCGCGAAGCTGCGCGATTTCCTGCGCTTGCGCGACTTCGGTCGGGGCTCGATCCATGAATTGGTTCTCCTGCGGCGAGACACAATTCGACATCGGCACCCGGTGCGCGGCTTAGGCAAATTCCTTAATCGGGCTAGGTCGATTCTTCACCGCCGCCCGCATTTCCCCAGCTCGGACCTTCGCCGCCTTCGCCGCCTTCGCGGCGGCGCTGCGCCTGCTCCACGCGCTCCCTCGCCATCTGCTCCTCGAACTGGCGCCGGCCTTCCTTGACCACCGCGATCAGCTTGCTGCGGTTCTTGTAATGCGGATACATCTCCTCGAAAAGCTGCAGGTTGTGGCGCCGGAAGCGCATCGCCTGTTTCCTGGCCTCGCCCGGCGCCACGCCGAGGATCTCGAGCACGCTTCTGGCGCTTCGCAGGCTCGATTCGAATACTTCGCGCTCGACGCGCATCACGCCGCGGTCGCGCAGCTTGTTCCAGTGCGTCACATCCTTCGCTCGCGCGACAAGCTGCAGATGGGGAAAGTGTTCGTGCGCAAGATCGGCGATCGCCAGCGACTGGTCGGCGTCGTCCACCGCGATGACGAGCGCTTTCGCGGCTTGCGCACCCGCCGTGCGCAGCAGGTCCAGGCGCGTGGCGTCGCCGTAGAACACCTTGTAGCCGAAGGCGCGCGCGGCCTCGATCATGTCGGCATCGTGATCGAGCACCGTGGATGCGATGCCCTGCGCCGTGAGCATGCGCCCGATGATCTGCCCGTAGCGTCCGAATCCCGCGATGATGATGGGCGCATCCTGCTGCTCGCTGATTTCCTCGAACACCGGCCTGCCGCAATCGGCCCACCGAGGCAGCAGCCACTTGTCGATCGCGATGAGCAGCACGGGCGACAGCAGCATCGATACGGCCACCGACCCGATCAAGAGCGATGCCGTTTCGGGCGGCATGATTTGCGTCCCCGCGGCCGCCTGGAACACCACAAAGGCGAATTCGCCGCCTTGCGCGAGGAGCAGCGTGAACAGGGGCCGCTCGAACAGCGGGATGTTCATCGCGCGGCCGATCGGGTAGATCAGCAATGCCTTCAGCGCCATGAATGCGATCACGATCGCAGCCATCACGAGCGGCGATTTCGCGAGCACGCCGAAATCGATGCTCATGCCCACCGCGATGAAGAACAGGCCCAGCAGCAGGCCCTTGAAGGGCTCGATGTCCGTTTCGAGTTCGCGCTTGAATTCGCTTTCGGCCAGCAGCACGCCTGCGAGGAAGGCGCCCAGCGCCATCGACAGGCCCGCGAACTGGCACAGCGCCGCGATCGCAACCACCACGAGCAAAGCCGCAGCGGTGAAGATTTCGGGCGTGCGGCTGCGGGCGATCCAGCGCAGGAGCGGCCGCAATGCGAGCCGGCCGCCCAGCACGATCACGGCGATGCCACCGACGATGCGCAGCGCCTCGAAGCCGCGGCTTTCGCCGTGATCGACCACGCCGCCCAGCAGCGGCAAGAGCGCAAGGATCGGGATCGCGGCGACGTCCTGGAACAGCAGGATCGAGAACGCCGCTTGCCCGCTGGACGTGGGCAGCAGGTTGCGCTCGCCCATCACTTGAAGCGCGATCGCGGTGGATGAGAGTGCGAGGCCCAGCGAGGCCACGACGGCGACGCGCCACGGCACGCCCGCGAGCATCGCCGCGACGCAGATGAGGGCCGCGCATGCGATGACCTGCGCGCTTCCCCAGCCGAAGATCGGCCGGCGCATGTTCCAGAGGCGCTGCGGCTCGAGCTCGAGACCCACGAGGAACAGCATCAGCACGACGCCGAACTCGGCGAAATGCAGGATGTCGGGCGCGTTCGTCACCAGCTTCAGGCCCCAGGGTCCGATCGCGATGCCGGCTGCGAGGTAACCGATGATCGAGCCGAGTCCGATCGCACGCGCGAGCGGCACCGCGAACACCGCGGCGCCCAGGAAGATGAGCGAGTTCGCGAGCCAGGAGGGCAGGTGTTCCATCAGGATCGTCCTTGGGGCCGGTCGGTGAAGGGCACCTCGCACGCGGGGCATGCGGGGATGTCTTCGATCTCGGGCCACTGCGGATACGAGCGAAGCCGCTCGCCGAACAGCGCTGCGTGCCGGGCGACTTCGTCGTCGCTCGCCCGACGCGCGCCGTGCAGCACGAGCGGCGGCAAAAAGCGCATGCCGCACAGGGCGGCCGTCTGCTCGTACGGCGGCATGAAGGCGTCGAAGAAATAGCGGTTGTAGCTTTGCGGGTGGTAGGAGCCCTCGGGGCCGCCCGTGGTGGCGACCAGCCACAAGTCCTTGCCCTGCAACGCGGTGCCCAGGTGACCGTACGCCCAGCCGTAGGTCAGCACTTCGTCGAACCAGAGCTTTTGCAGCGGCGGCATCGAATACCACTGGATCGGGTGCAACAGCACGATCAGACGCGCCTGTGCTGCGAGCTCCTGTTCGGCGGTCACGTCGATGTCGAAATCGGGATAAAGCCCGTACAGATCCTGCACCTGCACCCCGGGCACGGCGCGCGCAGCCTCGAGGAGGCGGCGGTTCACGCGCGATTCCCGCCAGTTCGGGTGCGCGGCCAGCACGAGGGTGTCGATTGTCGAGTGCTCAGCCATACCGGTAACATACCGCAGAGGAGGTGCCCATCATGCCTGTCGTGGTCGTAGCCAATCCCAAGGGTGGCGTCGGGAAGTCGACGCTTGCCACCAACATCGCCGGTTACTTCGCGAGCACGGGGCGCAGCGTGATGCTCGGCGACGCGGACCGCCAGCAATCCTCGCGATTGTGGCTGGGCCTGCGCCCCGCGGCGGCAAGGCCCATCGCCAGCTGGGACGTCGGCGACGACAAGCTCGCCAAGCCGCCCAGGGGCACGACGCACGTGGTGCTCGACACGCCGGCAGGCCTGCATGGCAAATCGCTCAAGCAGGTGGTGGACATCGCCGACAAGGTGATCGTGCCCCTGCAACCGAGCATCTTCGACATTTACGCCACGCGGCACTTCCTCGACGAGCTCGCGGCTTTGCACAAGGTGGGCAAAAGGCAGATCGGCATCGTCGGCATGCGGGTGGACCCGCGCACCATCTCCGCCGACAAGCTGCACGAATTCGTCGACAAGCTCGGGCTGCCCGTCCTCGGCTATATCCGCCACACGCAAAACTACATCCATCTCGCCGCGCGCGGGCTGACGCTTTTCGACGTCACGCCGGGCCGCGTGGAGCGCGACCTGGAGCAGTGGCAAGGGATTTGTCGCTGGCTCGACAGCTGATGACTTGCGGCCGCGCTACATTGCGCGGATGAAGAAAACCTTCGAGACACTCACGGATCTCGCGCAGCACGTCGGCGAGGAAGTCGCCGTGAGCGACTGGCTCACGGTCACGCAGGAGCAGGTGAACCTGTTTGCCGAGGCGACGGGCGACCACCAGTGGATCCACGACGATGTCGAGCGCGCCAAGAAGGGCCCGTTCGGCGCGCCGATCGCACACGGTTTTCTCACGCTGTCGCTCCTGCCGAAGCTGGTGGAAAGCGCGCTCGACGTGCGGCAATCGCGCATGGGCGTGAACTACGGGCTGAACAAGGTGCGGTTCACCGCACCGGTGCCGGTGGGCAGGCGCGTGCGCTCGCGCTCGAAGCTGCTGGCCGCCGATGCGATCGACAACGGCGGCTTTCAGTTCACCTGGCAAGTGACGATCGAGCTCGAAGGCAGCAGCAAGCCCGCCTGCGTTGCCGAGTCGATCAACCGGCGCTATCCGTAAATCCGTTCTGGCGCCACGCTTCGAATACCGTCACCGCGACGGCATTCGACAGGTTCAAGCTTCGCTGTCCCGCGCGCATCGGAAGTTTCAGGCGCTGGTCCGGGGGAAACGATTCGCGCAGCTGGGGTTCGAGGCCGCTCGTCTCCGAGCCGAAGACGAGCCAGTCGCCCGGGCGGAAGGCCGCGTCGTGCACGAATCGCGTGCCGCGTGTCGTGAGGGCGAACATGCGCGGACGATCGGGCTTCATCGCATCGAGGAAGGCGCTCCAGCTCGCGTGACGCCGCACTTCGGCGTACTCGTGATAGTCGAGCCCCGCGCGCTTCATCAACTTGTCTTCCATCGAAAAGCCCAGGGGCTCGATGAGGTGCAGGTCGCACCCGGTGTTGGCTGCGAGCCGGATCACGTTGCCGGTGTTCGGGGGAATCTCGGGCTCGACGAGGACGATGTGGAACATTCAGCCTCCGCCGAGCCGCCTCAAGGAGGCTGCGGCCCCCTCGGGGGGCAGCGAAGACACGTAGTGCGGAGCGTGGGGGCTCATTCCTTGCCCGGCTCGTCGGTGCGCGCGAGCACGACCGCGGTCACGCGTGCGGCGCCCGCGTCGCGCAGCACCCGCGCCGCCGAGTGGAGGGAAGCGCCGCTGGTCATCACGTCATCGACGAGCACGATTCGCTTGCCGCGCACTTCGGCCGAGCGCAACGGGTCGAGTGCGAACGCGCCCTTGACATTCGACATGCGCGACTGGCGATCCAGCGCCGATTGCGCGGGCGTGTTGCGGATGCGAAGCAGCAGCGCGGCTTGCGACCGGCGCGGTGCGAGCAGGCGCGCAAGCTGCAGCGACTGATTGAAGCCGCGGTCGGCGAGGCGCTCGCGCGACAGCGGGATGGGCAGCACGATATCGGCGTCGTCGAGCGCGGGCTCGACCCACGGCGTGCTGCGCATCAGTGTCGCGAAAACGCGCGCCCAACCGGCCTGCCCCTTGAACTTGTATTGCGCGATCAATGCGGACCAAGGAAAGTCGTACGGCACGGCGGCGTAGCAGGCATCGAGCGGCGGCAGGTCCGCGAGGCAACGGCCGCACACCGCGATGCCGGGGCCGACGGGCAAGGCACACCGCAAGCATCGCGGGTTCGGCTGCGCGAAGCGCGACACGCACGATTCGCACAGCGTTTGCGCGGGCCACGCGCGGCAGACGGCGCACTGGCCCGGAAGGGCGCGCACCGCACCTTCGATCAAGCGCTGGAACATGGACGATCAATATACTCGCGGCACCGAGCATGTCCGACGCGCAACCGCCTTCCATCGACCCCGTTGCGGCGCGCCGCTGGATGCGCGCGGCGCCGACGCGCTCGCCATGGCTGCATGAGGAGGTGGGCCGGCGCATGGCGGGCCGCCTCGAATGGATCCGGCTGCAACCGCGGGCCTGGCTCGACTGGGAACCCGTGCGAGGCGGGCTCGAATCGCATGAGCTCGTCGCCAAGCGCTATCCCCGTGCCGATTGCTGGGTGGCGGAGCGCGACCCGAAGCAGGCCTCGGCGGCGAAGCTGCTTCTGCGCAAACCGTGGTGGCATCTGCACGCGCCTGCAGTTCGGCACGAGAGCGTGCCCGACGGCGCCGTGCAGATGGTGTGGGCCAACATGGCCCTGCACATGGCGCCCGATCCGCAGGCGCTGCTTGCGCAGTGGCACCGGGCGCTCGCGGTGGACGGTTTCCTGATGTTCTCGTGCTTCGGGCCCGATACGCTGCGCGAGCTGCGCACGCTGTACGCGCAGGCCGGATGGCCGCCGCCCGCCCACGATTTCACCGACATGCACGACTGGGGCGACATGCTTGTGCATGCGGGCTTCGCCGAACCGGTGATGGACATGGAACGCGTCACGCTTACCTGGGAAACGCCCGAGCGCCTGCTGGCGGAGCTGCGCGAGCTGGGCGCGAACCTCAGCCGCAGCCGGTTCACTGCCATGCGTGGCCGTGGGTTTCGCCGCGCGCTGGAGGCGGGCATCATGCAGTCGCTTCGGCACGAAGACGGGCGCGTGGCCCTGACTTTCGAAATCGTTTACGGCCACGCCATGCGGCCCACGCCGCGGGTGAAGGTGGCCGGCGAAAGCGCCGTCTCCGTGGCCGACATGCAGGCCTTGTTGCGTGCGGGCAGGAACAAAAGTTGACTCCGATCAGGAAAATCCCCATGCGGCGCCCGGCTACAATCCTGCGTTGATTTTCATCAAAGACACGCAACGCCCGTGCCGAAAACGGTCTTTCGTTTCGCCACCGTCCAGGGCCAGGCCATCCACTGGTTCCTGAAGCGCAACTGTTCGGTCACGCCGCAGCAGTTGGCATGGCTTTACGTTTCGCTGTGCGTCGTGTCTTTGGCGATCGCGGGCTTTTTCTGGTCCATGGGTGCGGTGCTCGTGCTGCCGTTCACATGGCTCGAACTTGCAGCTGTCGGTTTCGCTTTCCTTGTGTACGCAAGGCACGCGAGCGACGGCGAGAAGATTTCGCTTCGCGGCCGCCATCTGGTGGTCGAGCTGGAGAATGCGGGGCACCTGCGCCGCGCCGAGTTCGATCGCGATTGGGTGCGAGTCGAGCCCGTGGCGGACGACCGCTCGCTCATCGAGCTGTCCGGCCAGGGCCGGAGAGTGAATGTCGGGCGCTATGTACGGCCGGAACTGCGGCCGGTACTGGCGCAGGAGATCAGAAGGGCCTTGCGGGAAGCCTGAGGAACGCGGGGCCGGCCCGTCCTAGAGGGGCAACGGGCAAAAAACGAATCGAAAAAGCGAAAGCGAATCAACGAACCATGAAGAGCATTTCCACCAAGCTGGCTTCGCTGCTGCTCGCCCTGAGCCCCGCGGCCTACGCCGTACAGGACCTGCCGGGCGGCCCCGCCGTACTCCAGCTCAATCTGCACCCTGCCGTGACGCGCATCGCCGTCGAGCAGGGCTGGCTGCACTGGTTCATGCTGATCGCCTGCACGGTGATCTTCATCCTCGTGTTCTCGGTGATGTTCTATTCCATCTGGAAGCACCGCAAGTCGGTGGGCCACCCGGCCGCGAACTTCCACGAGTCGGTCACCGTCGAGGTGATCTGGACGATCATTCCGTTCCTCATCGTCATCGGCATGGCGCTTCCCGCGACCAAGGTGCTGGTTGCGTCCAAGGACACGAGCAATGCCGACCTCACCATCAAGGCGACCGGCTACCAGTGGAAGTGGGGCTACGACTACCTGAAGGGCGAGGGCGAAGGCGTGTCCTTCCTGTCCACGCTCGACCCGACGCACCGTGAGATGTCCAACGAAGGCGCGAAGGACGTGCCTGACGACTACCTCCTCAAGGTCGACAACCCCCTGGTCGTCCCGGTCAACAAGAAGATTCGCATCATCACGACGGCGAACGATGTCATCCACTCCTGGGGCGTGCCTTCCTTCGGGGTGAAGCAGGACGCGATTCCCGGCTTCGTGCGCGACACGTGGTTCCGCAGCGAAAAGACGGGCGACTTCTACGGCCAGTGCTACGAGCTTTGCGGCAAGGAGCACGCCTACATGCCCATTCACGTGAAGGTGCTGGCGGCAGCCGAGTACACGGCTTGGGTGGCGGACCAGCAAAAGAAGATGGCCGCGAAGGCCGACGACCCGAAGAAGGTCTGGACGCTGGCCGATCTCGAAGCGCGTGGCGAGAAGGTTTATGCCGGCACTTGCGCCGCATGCCACCAGCCGAACGGCAAGGGTGCCGGCCCGATCCTGCCGCTGGACGGCTCGCCGGTCGTCAACGACGCCGACAAGAACAAGCAGATCCAGGTCGTGCTCAACGGCCGCACCTCTGCGACGGGCCAGATGCCCGCGTGGAAGGGCACGCTGTCGGACACCGACATCGCCGCCGTCATCACGTTCACGAAGAACCACTGGTCCAATCACACCGGCCAGCTGGTGCAGCCGGCCGAAGTGCTCGCGCAGCGCAAGTAACGCTCGCCCGAAACGAATCAGAGGAATCGAGGAAACACCATGAGTGCAGTTCTCCCTGGCCACGCTGCCGACCACGCGCACGACGACCATCACAACCACGCGCCCACGGGCTGGCGCCGCTGGGTCTACGCGACCAACCACAAGGACATCGGCACGCTGTACCTGCTGTTCGCCTTCACGATGCTGATGATCGGGGGCGTGCTGGCGCTGATGATCCGCACCGAGCTGTTCGAGCCCGGCCTGCAGTTCGTGAACCCCGAGCTGTTCAACCAGCTCACCACGATGCACGGCCTGATCATGGTGTTCGGCGCGATCATGCCGGCCTTCGTGGGCTTCGCGAACTGGATGGTGCCGCTGCAGATCGGCGCGCCCGACATGGCTTTCGCGCGCATGAACAACTTCAGCTTCTGGCTGGTAATCCCCGCGGCGATCACGCTGGTCGGCTCGTTCTTCATGCCAGGCGGCGCACCGGCTGCGGGCTGGACGATCTACGCGCCGCTCACGCTGCAGATGGGCCCGTCGATGGACGCCGCGATCTTCGCGCTGCACATCCTGGGTGCATCGTCCATCATGGGCTCGATCAACATCATCGTGACCATCCTGAACATGCGCGCACCCGGCATGACGCTGATGAAGATGCCGATGTTCTGCTGGACGTGGCTGATCACCGCCTACCTGCTCATCGCGGTGATGCCGGTGCTCGCGGGCGCCATCACGATGACGCTGACCGACCGCCACTTCGGCACGACGTTCTTCAACCCCGCCGGCGGCGGCGACCCGGTGATGTTCCAGCACATCTTCTGGTTCTTCGGCCACCCCGAGGTCTACATCATGATCCTGCCGGCCTTCGGCATCATCAGCCAGGTCGTGCCGGCGTTCGCCCGCAAGCGCCTGTTCGGCTACGCGTCCATGGTGTATGCGACCAGCTCGATCGCCATTCTCTCGTTCATCGTGTGGGCGCACCACATGTTCACCACGGGCATGCCGGTAACGGGCCAGCTGTTCTTCATGTACGCGACGATGCTGATCGCGGTGCCGACGGCCGTGAAGATCTTCAACTGGATCGCGACGATGTGGCAGGGTTCGATGACCTTCGAGACGCCGCTGCTGTGGGCCGTCGGTTTCATCTTCGTGTTCACGATGGGCGGCCTGACGGGCCTGATCCTCGCGATGGCGCCGATCGACCTGCTGCTGCAGGACACGTACTACGTGGTCGCGCACTTCCACTACGTGCTCGTGGCCGGCTCCCTCTTCGCCATGTTCGCGGGCTTCTACTACTGGTCGCCCAAGTGGACGGGCGTGATGTACAACGAACGCAACGGCAAGATCCATTTCTGGAGCTCGCTGATCTCGTTCAACCTCACGTTCTTCCCGATGCACTTCCTCGGGCTGGCCGGC
>DATJJL010000205.1:0-8697 GCA_035492155.1 Ramlibacter sp.
GTGCATCGCCAACTTCAGGCGGACGACGCCGTCGACATCGTGCGCGGCGAGCGACGCCGTCGCCTGCACAAGGCATTCCTGCGCTACCACGACCCGAACAATTGGCCGGCGCTTCGCGAGGCGCTCAAGACCATGGGCCGCGCCGACCTGATCGGCAACGGCAAGCATCACCTCGTGCCGTCGTTCCAGCCGAAGACCGACGGTGCGTATGCGAGCCCGAGGCGCAAGAACTCCACGCCGCGCAAGGGCACGATGCTCACGCAGCACACCGGGCTGCCTCCGCGCAAGTTGCGCTAGCGCCATGCCCACGCGCCTGACCGTCTTCGCTTTCGGCGTCGCCACTTATCTTTTCTTCGGCATCGTCGTGCTGTGGAGCGTGGTCTTCGTCGGCGATCTCGGCTTCCTGAAGACGGTCGATTCACCCGGGTATCCCACACCGCGCGGCCAGGCGCTCGCCATCGACGTCGCATTGATCCTGCTTTTTGGCGTGCAGCACAGCGTGATGGCGCGCGGATCGTTCAAGGCATGGCTCGCGCGCGTCGTGCCGGAGCCTGCCGTGCGCAGCATCTACGTGCTCGCATCGAGCATTGCGCTCGCATTGATCTACCTGTGGTGGCAGCCCGTGCCGATCGCAATCTGGAACCACAACGACGGCTGGCCGCATACGGTGCTCGTCGCGCTGTTCTGGACCGGCTGGGCGATGACCCTCGCCTCCACCTTTCTCATCGATCACTTCGATTTGTTCGGCTTGAGGCAAGTGGCGCTATTCGTTCGCGGCGTGCCGTACACGCCCGTGCCGTTCAAGCAATCGTGGATCTACAAGCGCGTGCGTCACCCGCTGATGGCGAGCTTTCTCATCGCGTTCTGGGCCACGCCGCGCATGACGGTGGGGCACTTCGTCTTCGCGCTGGGAATGACGATCTACATCCTCGTCGGCGTTTGGTTCGAGGAGCGCGATCTCGTCAAATGGCATGGCGCTGCGTACGGCGACTATCGCAAGCGCGTGCCGATGCTCGTGCCCTGGCGGTCGCCGAAACCCTGATCGGTTGGCACAACTGCTCACACGAGCGCTGTCAACACGTGTGTTCGCGCTACCGTTAAGCTGGGACGGATCTCTCGAGGACTCACCATGCGCAAACTCATCCTTGCCGCCGCGATCGCTTTTTCTTTCCTGCCTGCCGCACAAAGCCAGACCGTAAGCCTGAACATCGGCATCAACATGCCGAGCTATCCGGCGTTGGCGCCGATCCCGGGCTACCCGGTGTACTGGGACCCGCGCGCACCGTACAACTATTTCTTCTACGACGGCCTGTACTGGGTCTTCATCGACGACAACTGGTATGCGAGCGACTGGTACAACGGCCCGTGGCGCTTCGTAGCGCCCGAGTACGTGCCGGTATACGTTCTTCGCGTGCCGGTGCGCTACTACCATCGGCCGCCGGCGTATTTCCGTCGCTGGGCGCCGGGCGGCGCGCCGCACTGGGGCGAACATTGGGGGCCGGACTGGGAGCGCCAGCACCACGACTGGAACCGCTGGGATCGCCATGCCACGCCCGCGCCCGCGCCGCTGCCGCATTACCAGCGCGAATACCGCGGCGAACGCTATCCGCACGCGCCGGAACAGCAGCAGCAAATCCGCGAGCAGCAATACCGCTACCAGCCGCGCGAGCCCGCTGTGCGCCAGCATTTCCAGGAGGCACCGCAGATGCAGCCGGTGCCGCAGCCGCGCATGCAACCTCAGCCGCACGTGCAGCGCCGAGGACCCGAAGGCCAGGAGCATCATCACGGCGGCGGCCGCGACGACGATCACGACCGCGGACGCTGATCACGCGGCCTGAGCTTCGCCCGCCGAAATCCGCGCCAGCAGCGCGTCCACGGCAGCGAGCCCGGCGGGCTTCGTGAGGTGGTGGTCGAAGCCGGCATCGCGGCTGCGCGCGCGGTCCTCCTGCGCGCCCCAGCCGGTGAGCGCCACGAGAATCGCGTCGCGTGTCGCGTCCTGCGCACGCAGTTCGCGCGCAACCTGGTAGCCGTCCTTGCCCGGCATGCCGATGTCGAGGAACACCACGCGCGGATGGAATTCCGCCGCGACGCGAAGCGCCGAATCGCCGTCGTGTGCGATGCGCGTGTCGTGACCCTCGAGCTGCAGCAATGCAGCCAGGCTTTCCGCGGCGTCGACGTTGTCGTCGACCACGAGCACGCGGAAAGCAGGGCATGCCTCCGGTGCATGCTCGTCGAGGGGCTTGTCTTCCTGCTCGTTGCCGTCTTGCGCCAGCGGCAGCCGCACGACGAAAGTGCTGCCCCGGCCCACGCCCTCGCTGACGGCTTGCACCGAGCCGCCATGCAGCTCGACGAGCCGCTTGACGAGCGCAAGCCCGATCCCGAGGCCGCCCTGCGATCGCTGCACGCCGCGCTCGATCTGCGTGAACATCTCGAATACCTTCGAAATGGATTCGTGCGGGATGCCCACGCCTGTGTCTTTGACGCTGATCACGGCCTGGCCGTCCTGCGCCTCGGCGGAAAGCTCGATGCGCCCGCCGTGCGGCGTGTATCTCGCCGCGTTGTTCAGGAGGTTGCTCACGATCTGCGCAAGGCGCGTCGCGTCGCCGTGCACGATGAGCGATTGATCGGGCAGGTGAACATCGAGCGTGTGCCCGTTCGCCGAGATGAGGGGCGAGCTGGTTTCCAACGCGCCGGCCAGCACGGTGGCGAGCTCGAGCCGTTCGCGCCGCAACTCCACCTTGTTGCTGGAAATGCGCGCGATATCGAGCAGGTCGTCGACCAGGTGTACGAGGTGGCGCAATTGGCGATCCATCATGTCGCGCGTTCTCTGGCGGGCGGCGTCGTCGTTCGCGAGGCGCAGCAGGTGAATGCCGTTGCTGATCGGCGCCAGCGGGTTGCGCAGCTCGTGCGCGAGCGTCGCGAGGAACTCGGTCTTGCGCCTGTCGCTTTCGGCGAGCTGCTCGCGGCTTTCGCGCAGCAGCGCCGCTTCGCGCGACGCCGACACGTCGTGCAGCGACACCACGGCGCCCAACATGCGGCCGGCCTGGTCGTGCAGGGCTTGCCCGCTCGCGAGCACGGGTCTGTCCGCCGCGTCCGGGATGCGGATCAACACCTCCATCTGGCGGACGTGCTCGCCATGCAGCGCTCGCTCCAGCGGCATCTCCTGCTTGGCCATCGGGCGGCCGTCGGGGTGGTAGCAGATGGGACGATTGGCGAAGGCCCCGGACGGCAGGCCGGTTTCGCCGAGACCGAAGAACTCGCGAGCCGCGTGGTTGACGAGCGTGAGCTTGCCTTCGGGGTCGCACGCGATGATGGCGTCTTCCACCGCTTCGAGGATGGCGTAGAGGAACTGCCGGTCCTGCACCGCCTTCTGTTCGGCCTCGCGCAGTTCCTTGCGGCTGCGATGCAGCTCGATGAAGAACTCGAGCTTGGACAGCAGCGGCGCCGAGCGGAACGGCTTCACGATGAAATCGACGGCGGCCATCGAGTAGGCCTCGACGGCCCACAGCTCCGATGCATCCGCGGTGACGAAAAGGATCGGCGTTTCGCGCGAGCGCTTTTGCGCGCGGATCAGGCGTGCGGTCTCGATGCCGTCCATGCCGGGCATGTGCAGATCGAGCAGCACCGCGGCGAAGTCGCGATCTCGCAGCTGACGCATCGCTTCTTCGCCGGAGGGTGCGCGCACGAGCGGCTCGCCCAGCCCCTGCAAAGCGGCTTCCATCGCGAGAAGGTTGGCGGGCTCGTCGTCGACCAGCAGGATCGGAGCCTCGGGTCGGTTTTCCACGCTCGAACCGTAGCCCGGCTGGGTGGCGCCGCGCGTCGGAGAAGGCCGCGACACAACATAATCGCTTGCATGACGAGTTGGCCGATCCATGGATGAGCCCGCGGCGCGGCGCGTGCTGCTCGCGAAAGCGATCGAGACGACCGACGGGGAAGGCGCGCTGCTGCCGGCGTCAGAGCGCGACCAGGTGGACCTTCGCGCGCGACAGGATGCATTGCTCGCACCTGCCGGCGCTGCGCCCGTGGCAGCGCAGGAGTTCATCCACATGCGGGCCCAGCGCGTGCTCGCGGCGGTGGGCGTGCATCACCCGTGGCTCGCGTCGCTGCAGGAGCCGCGGCCGTGGCAAACGTGGCTCGAATGGCTGGTGCCGCTCGCGGCGTTGATCGTCGGCGTCGCTACGGATGCCATCGGCAATCCGCATCGCGTCGATCTCGTCTCGCTGCCGCTGTTGGGAATCGTTGCGTGGAACATCACGATGTACGTGATCCTTTTCCTCGGCGCCGTGTGGCCTCGAAGGACGGACGGAGCAACGAAGAGGCGCTCATGGCTCGCGCATGTCGGCCGCTTGAGCGGCGGCGTGCCAGGCTTGCGCCGGAGAGAAGGTGACGCCGCGATGCAGGCGGCCGTGCGGTTTCACCTCGACTGGTTTCGCGCTTCGCAATCGGTGCACATCGAACGCGTGAAGCGCGTGCTGCACTTGTCCGCCGCGGCGTGGGCGCTGGGCGTGATCCTGTCGCTGCTGGTGCGCGGCCTGGTCGTCGAGTACCGCGTCGGTTGGGAGAGCACGTTCCTCGGCCCGCAGCAGGTGTACGCGATCTTGTCCGTACTGCGCCTGCCCGCATTGCTCGTGCATCAGTTCGACACGTTCACCGTGAATGACGTCGCGCAAATGCGTTTCAGCGAAGGCGGCGGTGCCCCGGTAGGCGCGCCGTGGGTGTGGATGTATGTCGCACTGCTTGTCACTGTCGTGGTGCTGCCGCGGCTTGTGCTGGCGACGTATGCCGCCTGGCGCGAACAGCGGCTCATGCGCGCGTTCCCGATCGACACGCATGAGCCTTACTTCGAGCGCATCGTCTCGCTGCTGTCGTCGATGCGGGTGCAGCTCGGCCTGGTGGTGCATCGAAACGCCGATCGCGAAAGACTGCTTCGCGCCATCGCACCGGATCCGCAGCATCTGCCGCTGCTCGTGAACTCGCCGGTGGGCGACGCGATGAGCATCGTCGACATTCCATTCGTGGCCGCGGCACCGGCAGGGCCCGTGCTCGAGAGCGGCACGGGCTGGCTCATGCGTCTTCGCACCACGTTCAGGGTCGCGCCGCGCGTCGAAGGGCCGCCGATCGACCCCGCGTTGCTGCGCGCCCGGGAAGAATGCGACGCCATCGTGCATGCCGCGGGCGAGCCCGGCGACGTGGAAGCCGCGAGGCCGCTTCTCGACTGGCTGGGCAAACCCGTCGTGCGGCTCGACATGGGCGCAGGCGGCGGCCTTCGCTTCGACGAGTTCGCTCCTTGCTGGGTGCGAGACCGCGTTTTCCTGAACGCGATCGGCGAAGCTTTGCCCTCAGCCCGCAGAAGCGGCTTCGAACACATCCGGCGCGCATGGGACGCGCGCAACGACGAGCGGCTTCATCGCTCGATGGTGGCGGTGGCCGATCACCTTCTGGTCGCGGCGAAGCAGGTGGAAGAGGCTCACGCCGGCACGCTTTCCGTCAAGAGCCTGATGCCGGCCGAACGCGATGCGCAGGCAGGCGTGCGCCAGCAGGCCATGGAAAGAATCGTGAAGCAGCTCGAAGCGTCGTCCGCGTCGATGTCGGCGCAGCTTCGAACCATCCACGGCGTCGACGAAGCTGCAGCCGGCGCGCTCGAACATCGCCTCGAGGAGCGGTTCCACGTGCAGCAGCCGGTCGATGCGCCGCAGGCGGGAATGGCAGGCGCTGCATCAGGCGCGGCAATGGGCGCGTCCGTCGACCTGCTGACGGGTGGCCTCACGCTCGGCACTGCGGCCGCTCTGGGCGCCCTTGTAGGAGGGGGTGCGGCATACATCGCGGCGGCCTGGAAGAACCGCGCATCGCCCACCGGCGCGACCATCGTGCAACTGAGCGACGAGATGCTCGTTGCGCTGCTCGAAGCAGCGCTGCTTCGCTATGTCGCTACGGTGCATTGGGCGCGGGGTTTTCCCGAACCCGACGAGCGCTGGAAGGGCGAGGTCACCGCGCGCGTCGAGCCTGCGAGGGCTTTGCTCTCCGGCTACTGGAGTGCGGCGCGCTCCCAGCCCGCGGATCGGCTCGTCCAGCCGCTTGCGCAGGAGCTCGATCGGCTCGCCCGCGCTGTACTGAACCACATGTACCCCTAAAGCAAGCTGTGCAACAGGCTGCTGATCCGACAGCAGGGTAGGGCGCTGTCCTACAGGGTGAACGGCAGAGCATGCGCCAGCATGACGACCTGTTCAACAGGAGCTTCGACTATGCAGGACACCAGCCTCAACGCGTCTACCACGACCGAATCCACGACCTCTTCCAGCAGCACTGAGCGGCGCCTGCGCGGCTTCGCGGCGATGTCGCCGGAGAAGAAGCGCGAGATCGCGAGCATGGGCGGCCGCGCGGCGCATGCGTGCGGCCGAGCGCACCAGTTCAGCAGCGAAGAAGCGCGGGCCGCCGGCAAGAAGCGCCATCAGCGTTCCGACCGCCCAGCGAGCTAAGCGGGGCTAATCCGCGACGCGAGCGCCCATCGCTCGCGACAGCCACACACCCGCCGCCGCCAGCACGACAGCAGGCACAGCGAGAAGCGGGGCAAAACCCAGGCGATCGAGCGCGTAGCCCGCAAGGCTCACGCCGAGTGCCTGGCCCGCGAACAGCGAGAAAGCAAAGAGCGCCACGGCTGTGCCACGCACCGCCGGCGCCATTTGCGTGGCGTGCGTCTGCAAGGTGTTGTGGTACAGGTAGGTGCCGAAGCCGAGCAGAAGCGCCAGCGGGCCCGCCGCGAACCACCATGGCGCGAGCCACAGCCCGAGCATGCCCGCGCCCATCAAGAGCCCTCCTGCGAGCACCATGCGCTGCTCGCCGAACGTGCGCACGATGCGGCGTGCCGTCATCGCGTACACGAGGCCGCCGACTGCGTAGAGCGCGATCAGCGCCGACGCGGCCGAGAGCGACAGGCCATGACGCGCATGCAGGAACGCGGGGAAGTAAGCCATCGGCCCGAGCAGGAAGATGCCCTCGATGGCGACGGAGACCAGGATCACGCGTGCCCACCGCACGGTGATGACGGATCGCAATTGCGAAGCAAAGGCCAGCCGCGCCGTCGACGCCGGCACAGGTGCCGACACGCGTGCATTCAGCGCGAATGCGATCGCGACGATCGTGTAGCCGATGGCGAGCGTCGCGAACGCACCGCGCCAACCCCACGTCGAATCTGCGAAGAGCCCGCCCGCGAGCTGGCCACCCATCATCCCCGACAGCAGGCCGGTCAACATCTTCGCGAGCGTGGCCTGCCGCTCTTCGTAAGGCACCATGTCGCCGATCAAGGCCATCGACAGCGGGATCACGCCTGCAGCGGCCATGCCCCACACGCCTCGTAGCACCACGAGCGAATCGAACCCCGGTGCGAGCAGGCATGCGACGGACCCGACGGCACAACCCGCGAGCGCGATGTTCACGAGCCGGGCCTTGCCGAAGCGGTCGCCCAGCGGCCCGAATACGAGTTGCATCAGGCCATAGGCGACGGCAAAGCTGATGACCACGCGACCCGCCGTGCCGGTGGTGATGTCGAAGTCACGCGCGAGGCGCGGAATGAGCGCGTCGCAGATGCGCAGCGCGGCGCCGCTGAAAAACGCGGCGCAGGAAAGAAGAAAGACGATTCGAGCCATCAAATGCAAAGGGCCGCGTGATGCGGCCCTGCATTGTGACGGCAAAGCTCAGGGCTTCTTGGTCACGTCCTTCGCGGCTTCCTCGAGGTCGCCAACTTTCTTCTGAACCTTGCCTTCCATTTCGCGGGCATGGCCCTTGGCTTCCTGCTCGGCGCTGTCCACGGCACGGCCGGTATGTTCCTGCACCTCGCCCGCAGCTTCCTTGATCTTGCCTTGCACCTGGTCCTTGTTCATGGCTCTTTCCTTTCGTGATGTCGATACCGGAAGTTAAGGCCGCACTGCAGGGGCGCATGCAAGAGGCGACCGGTGGCCCCCGTCGGGCCGCGCCTACACAGTCAGCGGTTCGCGGCTCGAAGCCGCACGACGCCGGGCAGTGCAAGCAGCTCGGTAAACAGCATGTCGCGTTCTTGCTGGGGCAGTTGCCCGCTCACACGCACGACACCATCCTCGACCGACACGTCGACCGAATCCGGCTGGCTCACCAATTCGCCGATGCGCGAGCGAACACGCTGCAGCACGATGTCGTCGCTGATGGGCCCGGGGCCGCTGCGCAATTGCCGAATCAGGGCATCGACGAGAAAAGTCATTCCCATGCCGAGCGCGAAAGCGCCCAGGACGTTGGCGGGCGCAGGCACCGCCGAAGATCGCTCGAACATTTTTATGCTGCCTTTTTGCGGGCTCGGGGTTTTACGGCGGCATGAGACTTCGCACGCGCGGTGCTCTTGCTCGCCGCAGCTTTGCGACGCGGGGTTTCTTCCTCGTCGTTCGCGGCCGCGGTCTTCTTGCGCAAACTCTGGCGCAAGAGCTCGGTAAGGTCGATCACGTCGGCGCTCGTCTTGACTTCCTCGCCCTCCAGCGGCTTGGTGATGTATTCGCCTTCGCCGGCCTTCACCTTTTCGTCGACGAGCTGCTGCAGCTTGTCGCGGAATTCGTCGTGGAAGGCCTCCGGCTTGAAGTCGTCCTCGAGCTCGAGCACGAGCTGTTCGGCCATCTTCAGTTCCTTCTCGGTGACCTTCGTGTCCTTGTCCGGCAGCGGCAGGCCCGCGGTGTCGCG
>DATJJL010000206.1:0-3435 GCA_035492155.1 Ramlibacter sp.
CATCACGGTGTTCAGCTTCCATCCCGTGAAGATCATCACGACGGCCGAAGGCGGATTGGCGATGACGCCCCACGCTTCGCTCGCGCGCCGCATGCAGCTTGCGCGATCGCACGGCATGACGCGCGAGGCCGACGAGATGGACCACGCGCCCGACGGCCCGTGGTACTACCAGCAGGTGCTGCTCGGCTACAACTACCGCATGACCGAGCTGCAGGCAGCTCTGGGCCTGAACCAGCTTCGCAGCATCGAGGAATTCATCGCGCGCCGGCACGAGGTGCGTGCGCGCTACGACAAGGAGCTGGCGAGCCTGCCGCTCGTGCTGCCGCCCGCGGACGAAGATGGCCGCTCGGCCCTGCACCTTTACCCCGTGCAATTGCCCGTGGGCCAGGAACATCGCCGCAGGCAGGTGTTCGAGGGCTTGCGCCAACGCGGCATCGGGGTGAACGTGCACTACATCCCGATCCACACGCAGCCGTATTACCGCGCGCGCGGTTTCAAGCCCGGCGACTTTCCTGCGGCGGAGAGTTATTACGCCCGCGCGATGAGCCTGCCGATGCACGCAGGCCTCACCGACGATGAAGCCGCCCGCGTGATCGAGGCCGTGCACGCAGAAGTCATCGGGTGACGGGCAAGATGACGCAGCAGCTCGCGCTCGGCACGGCCCAGTTCGGGCTGGATTACGGCATCACCAACACACGAGGCCGTGTGCCGCAGGATGAAGCTGCGGCATTGCTGAAGCAAGCCTGGGAAGGCGGCGTGCGAATCGTCGACACAGCGCAGGCTTACGGCAACAGCGAAGAGGTGCTCGGTGCGGCCATTCGTAA
Source organism: Ramlibacter sp. (assembly GCA_035492155.1). Classification (GTDB taxonomy): domain Bacteria; phylum Pseudomonadota; class Gammaproteobacteria; order Burkholderiales; family Burkholderiaceae_C; genus Ramlibacter. Next base: position 825 of record DATJJL010000206.1, read on the forward strand.
TCCGTGGCGCGTTGTCACCAAGACTCTTCCCCTGCGAAGCGATCGCGTGGATGACGATGCCATCGCGCTTGTGGATGCCGCGTTCATGCAATCGCTGCGGCATCTCGGAAAGGCCGACACGCTGCTCGTTCACCACGCGCAGGACTTGCTCGCGCCCGGCGGCGAGCGCCTGTTCGCATGGCTGCAGGATCGCAAGCACCGCGGTGACGTGTCTCGCATCGGCGTGTCGGTGTACGAGGGGAGCGAGATCGAGGCGCTGCTCGATCGATTCTCGTTCGATGTCGTGCAACTGCCCGCGAACATCGCCGACCAGCGCCTGGTCGTCGACGGCAGCATCGCGCGATTGCATGCAGCGGGCGTCGAGATTCACGTGCGATCTCTCTTCCTGCAAGGTCTGCTGCTCGCCGATCCGAAGTTTGCGGCCGAGCGTTTTCCCGAGCGTCGCTATTGGTTCGAAGAGTTTCACGCGGAATGCGCGAAGCAAGACGTTTCGCCGCAGGCTGCGTGCTTCGGTTTCTTCAAATCGCACGCGGAATTTTCGACGGCGGTCGTTGGCGTGTCCGGCATCGGCGAACTCACGCAACTCCTGGGTGCGTGGACCAGCGCCGCTGCAGTCGACTGGTCGGCATGGGGCGTGGACAATACGAGCTTCACCGACCCGAGACTCTGGAAGCCCCGCGCGTGACATCGCCCGCCCGCCCCACGCTCGCCATCCTGCAGGCCCGCATGAGCTCGACCCGCCTGCCCGGCAAGGTGCTGCTGCGCGTTTGCGGCAAGCCGCTGCTTGCGCACCAGGTCGAACGCGTGCGTCGCGCGAAACGCATCGACGAGCTCGTCGTCGCCACCAGCACCGATTCGAGCGACGATCCCCTGCAAGCCTTGTGCGAAAGCATCGGCGTGCGCTGCCATCGCGGCAGCCTCGATGACGTGCTCGACCGGTTCATCGGCGCTGCGAAAGATTTCGAGCCCGGTTACGTCGTGCGCCTCACAGGCGATTGCCCGCTTGCCGACCCGCAAGTCATCGACAAGGTCATTGCCGCGGCGCAAGAGCCTGGCGTCGACTACGCATCCAACGCGCTGCACCCCACCTACCCCGACGGCCTCGATGTGGAATGCATGCGCTACGAAGTGCTGCAGCAGGCAGCGCGCGAAGCTCGCAAGCCGTCCGAGCGCGAGCACGTCACGCCTTTCATCCACACGCAGCCGCAGCGCTTCGCCTTGCGCGACGTGAAGAACGATGTGGACCTGTCGCACCTGCGCTGGACAGTGGATGAGCCGGCCGATTTTGTTTTCGTCTCGCAGGTGTTCGATTGGATGTACCCGACGAAACCTGCATTCGATATGAACGACGTGCTCGACTTCGAGCGCTCCCACCCTGAGATCGCGCGCATCAACCGCAAGATCGAACGCAACGCCGGATACACCCCATGAGCCTGACCAAACAACGCGACATCTTCCTCGGCGGCGAAGGCGACGCCTATTTCCGCCGCAACGCGCCCGCGTATGCGTCGCAGGAAGCCGGCCGCACCAGCCTGCCGCTGCAGGTGCTCAAGCACTACGTGCATCCCGGCTCGCGCGTGCTGGAAATCGGCTGCGCGAATGGCCTGAACCTCGAGGCGCTGCGCCGGCAGGCGGGTTGCGTGGGCAGCGGTGTCGATCCTTCGGCCGACGCAGTCGAAGCGGGCAAGCGCGACTTCCCCTCGCTCGATCTTCATCGCGCCACAGCCGATGCGCTGCCCTTCCCCGACGCGAGCTTCGATCTCGTCTGGTTCGGCTTCTGCCTGTACGTCACCGATCGTGCGCTGCTTCCGCGAGTGTTCGCCGAGGCGGACCGCGTTCTGAAGGACGGCGGCTTTCTCGCGATCGTCGACTTCGATCCGGGCGCGGCAATGAAGCGCCGCTACCACCACGCCGACGGCATCACCACGTACAAGACCGACTACGCCCGCATGTTCCTCGGGTTTCCGCAGTACGTGCTGGTGGAAAAGCGCTCGTTCTCGCATGCGGGCGAGCGCTTCGAAGCCGATCCGGGCGAGCGCCTCGCGATCCAGGTCCTGAACAAGCATCTCGGCGGCGGGTATGCCGCGATCGACCCGACATGAGCAGCCGATACGAAAAATCAGAAGCCCTCCTGGCGCGCGCGGAGCAGGTGATCCCGCTGGGCGCGCAGACGTTCAGCAAGAGCCGCACGCAGTTTCCGCACGGCATCTCGCCTTACTTTGCCGATCGCGCAAAGGGAAGCCGCACGTGGGATGCCGACGGCAACGAATACCTCGACCTCATCAACGCCCTGTGCTCGGTGACGCTGGGCCATTGCGATCCGCACGTCAGCGCCGCGGTCGAAAAGCAATTGCATCGCGGCACGATCTTTTCGCTGTCCAGCGAGCTGGAGATCCAGGTCGCCGAGAAGATCGTCGAGCTCGTTCCATGCGCGGAAAAAGTGCGCTTCGGCAAGAACGGCTCGGACGCTACATCGGGCGCCATCCGCATCGCACGCGCATTCACGGGACGCGAGCGCGTCGCGGTCTGCGGCTATCACGGCTGGCAGGACTGGTACATCGGCGCCACCGCGCGCCACCTGGGTGTGCCGAAGGCCGTGCGCGAATTGACG
>DATJJL010000207.1:0-21268 GCA_035492155.1 Ramlibacter sp.
CTCAGCGGTAGAGCACTGCATTCACACTGCAGGGGCCAGTGGTTCGATCCCACTACGACCCACCACTTCCTCCTTCTCCGGCTCTCCCCCTACGCGATTCCCGAGCCCCGCGCCGCGTGCCGCTGGGACACAATCGCCCTCATGAACCGAATGATCCGCGTCGTGCCCGGCACGGCCGCGCTGGTGCTCGATTCGCCGCACAGCGGCGTCGACTACCCCGAAGATTTCCGTCATGCCTGCGACATGCGGGCGCTGCGCCAGGCCGAAGACACGCACGTCGAAAAGCTCTACGACTTCGCGCCTTCGATGGGCATTGCGTGGATCGAAGCGTTGTTCCCGCGCGCGTACCTGGACGCAAATCGCAACTTCACCGAGATCGATGAGTCGATGCTCGAGGCGCCCTGGCCCGGCGAAATGGTGTCGGACGAGAAAGCGCTCGGCAAGGTGCGTCTTGGCAAGGGCCTGCTGTGGCGATGCACAGATGACGGCGTGCCGATCTATTCGCGCAAGCTTCCCGTGGCCGAGGTGCAAGCGCGCATCGAGCAGTGCTGGCAGCCTTATCACGCGGCTGTCGCGCAAGCCATCGAGGACGCGCACAGCCGCCACGGTTTTTCGATTCACATCAATTGCCATTCGATGCCCGCGGTCGCAGGGCAGTTCTCCACCGACTTTCCGGGCCTCGTGCATGCCGACTTCGTGATCGGCGATCGCGACGGCACAACGGCATTGCCCGCGCTGTCACGCAAGGTGTGCTCGCACCTCGAGGGCCTGGGCTACAAGGTTTCGTACAACCATCCGTACAAGGGCGTGGAGCTCGTGCGACGTTATGGCGATCCGGCGCGCCAGCGTCACAGCATCCAGATCGAGATCAACCGCAAGCTGTACATGGACGAAGACACGCTCCAGCTCACGCCCGCGCATGAGGAGCTGAAGGCCAGCCTGCGCTCGCTCGCACGCATGCTGCTCGAGACAGATACTCGTCGTCTGTGATGGAGCGCGTCGGGGCACTGGTCATCGGCGCGGGGGCTGTGGGTCTTGCAGTCGGGCGGGCGCTCGCTCAGGCGGGTCACGAGACGATCGTCGCCGAAGCGCAGACTGCCATCGGGCAGGGCGTCAGCTCACGCAACAGTGAGGTGATCCACGCAGGGCTTTACTACGCACCCGGTTCGATGAAGGCGCAACTTTGCGTCCGCGGCAAGGAGATGCTCTACGCGCTCGCCGCGACGCACGGCGTGCCGCATCGCAATTGCGGCAAGTTCGTCGTGGCGCAGGACGAAGCCGAGGCCGCCGCATTGAAGAAGCTCGAGGCACGGGCTTTGGCTAATGGCGTTCCCGTTGAATGGCTCGATGCTGCGCAGGCCAATTCCGCCGAGCCCGCGTTGCAATGCTTCGCGGCTTTGTCATCGCCCAGCACGGGCATCGTCGACAGCCACGCATTCATGCTGGCGCTACAAGGCGATCTGGAAAGTGCAGGTGGATTCGTCGCACTCGGGTCGGCAGTCGATTCCGCGGTGCTCGGGCGCGGCAGTGAGCCGCACGTGGTCCGCATGCAGGACGGCACAGAGATCGAGGCGCAGATCCTCGTCAATTCCGCTTCGCTTCATGCGTGCGCGCTGGCGCGAAAGTTTGCGGGGCTTGATGCCGCGGCGATCCCACGCGAACATTTCGCCAAAGGCAACTACTACACGCTCGCGGGCAAGGCGCCTTTCACGCGTCTGATCTACCCGGCGCCGGCCGATGCTTGGCTGGGCGTGCACCTCACGCTCGATCTTGGCGGGCAAGCGAAGTTCGGTCCCGACCTCGAATGGCTGGACACGCGTGACCCCGATGCGATCGACTACGCGGTGGACCCGCGTCGCGCCGATGGCTTTTACGCGGAGGTGCGCCGCTACTGGCCCGCACTGCCCGACGGCGCACTGCAGCCAAGCTACAGCGGCGTGCGCCCGAAGATCTACGGCCCGGGCGAAGCAGCGCCGGATTTCCGCATCGACGGGCCGGCGTTGCATGGCTTTCGCGGCCTGGTGAACCTCTTCGGCATCGAATCGCCCGGCCTCACGAGCGCGCTCGCGATCGGCGAACACATCGTCTCCCTTTTGCAGGAAAGCTGATGAAGCGGCTGACGGTGTTCATCCTGAATGCCGCAGCCGCGTCGATCTCGCTTGCGCAGACACTGCCGCCGGTCACCGTGACGGCCACGCGCACCGAACAGAATCCTTTCGATGTTCCCGCTTCGGTGTCCGTCATTGACGGCGACGCTCTGCGTGCTGCAGGCCGGCCCGAGGTCAGTCTTTCCGAATCGATCGCGTCCGTGCCCGGCGTCAACGCGCGAGACAGGCAGAACTACGCGCAGGACATGCAGCTGTCGATCCGCGGCTTTGGTGCGCGCTCCACATTCGGCGTGCGCGGCGTGCGAATCTACGTGGACGGAATTCCAGCCACCATGCCCGACGGCCAAGGACAAACCTCGAACATCGATCTCGCATCGGCGGGCAAGGTGGAAGTGCTGCGCGGTCCTTTCTCGGTGTTGTGGGGCAATTCGTCTGGCGGCGTCGTCGAGGTCGACACGCAGCCCGGTCAAGGCGCGCCGCGACTCACGGCCAGCATGATCTCTGGCAGCTACGGGCTCGAACATCCGGGCCTGCGCTTGTCGGGTTCGTCGGGCAATGTGGGTTATGTCTTCAGCGCGAATCATCTGGAGCTCGATGGTTATCGCGCGCACAGCAGTGTCACGCGTGACGTGGGTAACGCGCGCATCGACATCAAGGCCGGCGAGGGCAAGACATGGACGCTTGTCGCGAACTCCGTCGACTTGCGTGCGGACGACCCGCTGGGCCTTTCGCGCGCGCAGTTCGAAACGGCGCCGCAGTCCGTCGACGCCGCGGCGATCGCGTTCGACACGCGCAAGACGGTGCACCAGCAGCAGCTCGGGCTCATTCACGAGGCGCGTTTGTCGGCCGATGATCGCGTGCGCGTGCTGCTTTACACGGGCACGCGAGGCACGCAGCAGTTCCAGTCGATCCCGGCGGCGCCGCAGTTGAATCCATTGCATCCGGGTGGTGTGATCGGCCTTGACCGCGACTACGCAGGGACCGATCTGCGTTGGACGCACAAGGCCGGCGCCTCGCTCGAAGTTGTCGGCGGGCTCGCATACGACCGCATGCGCGAACACCGCCGCGGCTGGCAGAACTTCATCGGAACTGACCTTGGCCTGCAAGGCGCGCTGCGACGCGACGAGGCCAACACCGTCGACAACCTCGATCCCTACGTGCAAGGCGTGTGGAAGCCCGGCAATCGCTGGACACTTACGGCGGGCGTTCGTCACAGCACAGTGCGCTTCCGCTCCGAGGATCACTACATCGTCGGCGCGAACGGCGACGACAGCGGCAGCGTGCAGTACGCGGCCACCTTGCCCGCGATCGCCGCGATGTTCGCCGTCACGCCCAGAATGCATGCGTATGCAGCGTACGGGCGTGGTTTCGAAACACCGACGCTCAATGAACTTGCCTATCGCCCCGGCGGCGCGCCGGGCCTGAACTTCGCGCTGAGGCCCTCGACCAGCAATAACTTCGAGCTGGGACTGAAGGGCCGCGAAGCTGAGCGCGTCGAGTGGAACGCCGCGCTGTTCGACACCCACACACTGAACGAGATCGTTGTCCTCACGAACACCGGCGGCCGCAGCACTTTCCGCAATGCAGGCTCCACCCGACGCCGCGGCGTCGAGCTCGATGGATCGACGCAGGTCGCGCGCGACACGCGGCTGCAACTTGCGCAGACATTCATCGACGCGCGTTACGACAACGGCAATCGCATTCCAGGCGTGGCTCGATCATTCACTGCGCTCGAACTCGCCCACAGGCCGGATCAGGGTTGGCAAGCCGGCGCCGAGCTGCGGCATTCGAGCCGCGTGTGGGTGAACGACGCGAACAGCGAAGCCGCGCCTTCGTTCACCACTGTGGCTCTCGATGCCGGCTATATCGTCGAGATCAATCACTGGTCTCTTGCAGCAGCCGCGCGCGTCGACAACGTCTTCGATCGCCGCTACGCAGGCTCGGTCATCGTCAACGAAGGCAACGGCCGCTACTACGAGCCGGCACCTGGCCGCAACTACACGCTGAAGCTGACCGGCCAATACACTTTCTGATTCACGCGTTCTGAACCGCGCACTCGCGCTTGAGCGCGCGCGCGGCTTCATTCACGAGATCCGGACCGCGGTAGATGAGGCCCGTGTAGATCTGCACGACATCGGCGCCGGCCTGCAGCTTGGAAACCGCATCCGCGCCGCTCATCACGCCACCCACACCGATGATGGGGAAGCGCAGCCCGAGCTGCGCGCGCAGCATCCGGATCACACGATTGCTCGCCTCGAGCACCGGCGTGCCCGACAAGCCGCCTGCTTCTTCGGCATGCGGCAATCCCTTCACCGCATCGCGCGAGATCGTGGTGTTCGTTGCGATCACGCCGTCCATGCCGTGACGCTTCAGCGTCGCCGCGATCACAGCCACTTGCGCCTCGTCAAGATCGGGCGCGATCTTGACGAAGACAGGAACGCGGCGTCCATGGAGCTTTGCGAGCTCCTCGCGCCGGGCAGCGACAGCACCGAGCAACGCGTCGAGCGCCTCGTCCGATTGCAGCGTGCGCAGATTCGCCGTGTTGGGACTGGAGATGTTCACCGTCACATAGTCCGCGTGCGGATAGACACCTTCGAGCGCGATGAGGTAATCGCTCGTGGCGTTCTCGATCGGCGTGGTCGCGTTCTTGCCGATGTTCAGGCCGAGGATGCGGCCCTTGCCGCGGAAGGTCGAGCGCTTCACATTGGCGACGAAGGCATCGAGCCCGTCGTTGTTGAAGCCCAGCCGGTTGATCAGCGCCTTGGCTTGCGGCAGGCGGAACATGCGCGGCTTCGGGTTGCCGGGCTGCGGTTTCGGCGTGACCGTGCCGACTTCGACAAAGCCGAATCCCAATGAGCCCAGGCCATCGATGCAGCGCGCGTTCTTGTCGAGGCCCGCTGCCAAGCCGATGCGATTGGGGAACGTGATCCCGGCAAGCGTCACCGGATCATCCACAAAGCTGTTGCAGTAGGCCCATTTGAGTGGCGTGGCTTGCACCAGCGCGAGCGTTTCCATCGTGAGCTCGTGCGCCGTTTCCGGATCGAGTCCGAAGAGGAAAGGGCGGGCGAGGGAGTAGGGGACTAACGACATGGGGAAGCGCACATAATCGACGGACTATGACACAGGACGAACTGAAAGCTCTCGTCGGCCAGGCCGCATTGCAATACGTCGTGCCCGGCGAAATCGTCGGCGTGGGCACGGGCTCGACGGTCAATAAATTCATCGATGCATTGCAGTCGATGAAGGGCAACATCAAGGGCGCCGTGTCGAGCTCGGTGGCGTCCACCGAGCGGCTCAAGGCGATCGGCGTGCCGGTGTTCGATTCGAACGAGGTCGATGAGATCTCGGTTTACATCGACGGCGCCGACGAGATCGACCATCGCGGCTTCATGATCAAGGGCGGGGGTGCCGCACTCACGCGCGAGAAGATCGTCGCTGCGCAGTCGAAGCGCTTCGTGTGCATTGCCGACGAGAGCAAGCTCGTCGAGGTGCTCGGCAAGTTTCCCGTGCCGGTGGAAGTGATCCCCATGGCCACCAAGCGGGTCACGCGCCAGTTCGCGGCAATGGGCGGGCAGGCGAAGCTTCGGATGAAGGACGGCTCACCGCTCGTCACCGACAACGGGCAGCAGATCCTCGACGTGAGCGGCCTTGCGATTCGCGATCCGCTGGCCTTCGAGAACGAAGTGAGCCAGTGGCCCGGCGTCGTCACGGTTGGTGTGTTCGCGCACCAGAAAGCCGCCGTGTGCCTGCTGGGCACGGCCGCCGGCGTGAAGACGCTGAGTTTCTAAAAGATCAGAACTGGATGCCGGCCGGGTTGTCCGGCGGCGGCTCCGCCGGCTTCGCAGCAGGACGCGCAGGCCGCGCCGGCTGCGCGGGTGCCGCTGCGGGCTGGCTTTGCTGGTCGAGCGCCACGAGCGGGCTCGCCGGCGCAGGCACATACGACGGCGGCAGTTGCGATGTCTTCGGATAGCCCGCCGCGTCGAGGAACTGCGACCATTCGCTGTCCGAATAGCCCTTGAGCTGCTGCGCGCCGATCGTGAGCACCGGGACGGAATTCGCACCCGTCAGGCGCTGCAATGCGTCTGCGTCTTCGGGCTTGGAGATCGTTCGTTCCGAAAACGGGATGCCGCGCGACGTGAGCAGCGTGCGGCCTTGTGCGCAGGTGATGCAGCCCGGCGCCGTGTACAGCGTCACCGGGTAGCGCGCGGCGGCTTGCCGCAGCTCGAATGGCAGGGCCGCGATGTTCGTCGGCCCGCTGTTGATGTTCACGACCTGCGCTTCGCTTGCCTTTGCCGAAGGATCGGCCGGCGCCCTGTCAGAAAAAGTGATGCGCCCATCGGGCCCGACGATCTTGAAGATCTGTTGTGCGCTCGCATCGCCGGGCAGTGCGGCAAAGGCCGCTGCGGACAGGATTCCCAAGGCGGCAAGTTGGCGGTACATCGGTCTGTCGTCCTCTCTTCAGGTGTGTCTGCGTCAGGCCATGCCCTGGTGTCGCAGCAGCGCGTCCAGAGTGGGCTCACGCCCGCGAAAGGCCTTGAACGATTCCATGGCGGGCCGGCTGCCGCCGGTCTCCAAAATCGCCTGCCGGTATTTTCTCCCGGTCTCGACGCTTGGCAAGCCATTTTCGTCCGCGGTCTCTTCGAATGCGGCGTAGGCGTCGGCGCTGAGGACCTCGGCCCACTTGTAGCTGTAATAGCCTGCGGCGTAGCCGCCCGCAAAGATGTGACTGAATGTGTGGGCCGTGCGGCTGAACGCGGGCGGCTTGATCACTGCGACTTCATCGCGCACTTGCGCAAGCAACTGCATGAAGTCGCCCTTCGGGTCGTGCTCGGTGTGCAGCAGCATGTCGAACAGGCCGAACTCGATCTGTAGAAGAGTGGATAGCCCGCTCTGGAAATTCTTCGCCGCGAGCATCTTGTCGAACAGCTCGCGCGGCAGCGGCTCGCCGCTATCCACATGCGACGTCATGTGGCGCAGCACGCTCCACTCCCAGCAGAAGTTCTCCATGAACTGGCTGGGGAGTTCCACCGCGTCCCATTCCACGCCGCTGATGCCCGAGACGTCGTGCTCGTTCACGCGCGTGAGCATGTGCTGCAGGCCATGACCGAACTCGTGGAACAGCGTGATGACGTCGTCGTGCGTGAGCAGCGGGGGTTTGCCGTTCGAGCCTTCCGCGAAATTGCAGACGAGGTGCGCCACAGGCGTTTGCAGCTTGCCGTCGTCGGGCCGCAGCCAACGCGAGCGCACGTCGTCCATCCACGCGCCGCCACGCTTGCCGTTGCGGGCCGCGGGGTCGAGGTAGAACTGGCCGACGATTTCTGCATTGCGCTCGATGCGATAGAACTTCACGCTGGGGTGCCACACCGGCGCGCTGTCCTCGCGGATCGACACCTCGAACAGCGTCTCGACGATCTTGAACAAACCGGCAAGCACCTTCGGCTGGGCGAAATACTGCTTCACCTCCTGCTCGCTGAAGGCATAGCGCTCTTCCTTCAGCTTCTCGCTGATGTATGTCCAGTCCCACGCTTGCGGGTCCTCCATCGCGAGCTTTGATTTTGCGAAAGCGCGCATGTCGGCGACGTCCTTGTCGGCGAAGGGCCGCGCGCGCTTCGCAAGGTCGCGCAGGAAGTCGATCACCTGCTGCGGAGAATTCGCCATCTTCGGCACCAGCGATACGTCGCCGAAGTTGGCGTAGCCGAGAAGCTGCGCTTCTTCGCGGCGCAGCTCAAGGATCTCGCGGATCAACGCGCTGTTGTCGTACTTCGGGTCGCCCTGGTCGCTCGCGCGTGTCACATAGGCGCGGTACATGCGTTCGCGCAGCGCGCGGTTGTGCGCGAACTGCATCACCGGGAAGTACGATGGGAATTTCAGCGTGAGCTTGTAGCCTTCCTTGCCGTCGGCCTGCGCGGCTTCGCGCGCTGCGCTCACGACATCGTCCGGCACGCCGGCAAGTTCCTTTTCGCTCGCGTAGTACGTGAAGGCATCGGTCGCATCGAGCGCGTTCTCGCTGAATTTCTGCGTGAGCTCGGCCATCCTCTCCTGGATCTTCGCGTAGCGTTCCTTCGCCGCGCCCTTCAATTCCGCACCGCCAAGAACGAAATTGCGGATCGCGTGCTTGAGTGCTTCCCTCTGCTCGGCGTTGAGCGTCTTCGGATCGATCGCCTTGTACTTCGCGTAGAGGTGTTCGTCTGAACCGAGGCGCGTCCAGAAGTCAGTGACCTTGGGCAGCGATTCGTTGTAGGCCGCGCGCAGCTCGGGCGTGTCGGCCACTGCGTTGAGGTGGCTCACGATGCCCCACGAGCGGGCGAGCCTTTCGGTCGCGACGTCGAGCACCTTCGCGATCTCGTTCCACACCGGTGGGAATTCGCGCTTCGTCACAGTTGCGAGTGCTGCGTCGGCGTGCGACAGCAGGTCGCTCACGGCGGGGCTCACATGCCCGGGCCGGACCTGGTCCCACAAGGGCAGGCCGCTGAAATCGAGGAGGGGATTGGTCATCCCCCGATTTTGAATCAGCTCAGACGCCCAGGTGTCGCTGCAGGATTTCCGGGCGGCCCTTGAGCTCTTCGGCAGAGCCTTCGTGGGCGATGTGGCCGTTGTTGATGATGTAGACCCGCTGAGCCAGCGCCAGGGTTGCGGCGAGGTTCTGCTCCACCAGCACGATCGTCTGGCCGGCGGCGGCCAGGTTGCGGCAGGCGTTCATGAGGTCTCGCACGATCACCGGCGCGAGGCCTTCGAAAGGCTCATCCAGCAGCACGATCTTCGGGTCGCGGATCAGCGCGCGACCGATCGCGAGCATCTGCTGTTCGCCGCCCGAAAGGTCCGTGCCGCGGCTGGTGCGTCGCTGCTTCAGGCGCGGGAACATCTCGTAGATGCGAGCCAGCGGCCAGCGATTCGGTGCTGTCAGCCCGGCAAGAACGAGGTTCTCCTCGACGTTGAGACTGCCGAAGATGCGCCTTTCTTCGTGCACGAGTTGCATGCCGACGCGCGCGATGGCGTGGCTCTTGCGGCCGGCGATCTCCTCGCCATCGAGGATGACGGAGCCTGTACGCGGCGTGACGACACCCATCAGGCTCTTGAGCGTGGTGCTCTTGCCCGCGCCGTTGCGACCGAGCAGGGCGACGACCTCGTTTTTCTCCACGCGCATAGCCACGTCGAAGAGGATGTGCGAGTCGCCGTAGTAGCTGTTCAGGCCCTTGACTTCGAGAAGGCTCATGCCTGGGCCTCCTCGGGCGCGTCGGTCTCGTGCACGCCGCCCAGATACGCTTCCTGCACTTGCGGGTTCGCCTTGATTTCCAGCGGTGTGCCTTCGACGAGCAAGCGGCCCTCCTGCAGCACGGTGATGCGGCCTGCGAGCTCGAAGAGTGCGTCCATGTCGTGATCGATGATGACCAGCGTGCGCCCCTTCGCGATCGATTTGAGAAGCTGCACCGTCTCCGCGCGTTCGCTTGGGCTCATGCCCGCGAGAGGCTCGTCGAGCAGCAGCAGGCTGGGCGATGACGCGAGTGCAAGGCCGATCTCCAGCCTTCGCTTTTCGCCGTACGCGAGCTGCGACACGGGTGCGTGCGCGCGATCTTCGAGGTTGACGAGGTGCAAAGTCCTTTCGACCTGCGCGTTCAAGCCGGGCAAGGTGTCGAGGCGCCGAAAAAGATCGAGGCGGAACTTGCCGCGCAATTCCGCGAGCGCCGCGATGGTGATGTTCTCGCGCACCGTGAGCTTGTTGAAAAGCTGGTTCACCTGGTAGCTCTTCGTCAAACCGAGCTGGCACACGTCGGTGACCTGCTTGCCGGTGATGTCGCGGCCTTCGAAGACGATCTTGCCCTTCGTCGGCGGCACTTCGCATGTGAGCATCTTGAAGAACGTCGACTTGCCCGCGCCGTTCGGGCCGATGATGCCGCGCAGCTCGCCCGCGTTCACGGAGAAGTCGATGTCCTCGTTGGCGATCACGCCGCCGTAATGTTTCGTGAGGCCCGAAGCCTGCAGCACGGGGCCGCTGAACGAAGCGTCCGCGTGATGTGTCGCCTGTTCGTGCACGACCGGTGCTGCGACTGCGATGGATTGCGGCACGGCAGCAGGAACTTCCTTGCCGTCGACGAGACGACGCCACCCGTCGCGAATCGCGCCGATGATGCCCTGCCGCAGGAAGCACACGAGAACGACGAACACCAGGCCGAGAACGAGCTTCCATGCCGCGCCGAGTTTCAGCGTTGCCTGCAGGAAATCCTGCAGGAAGAGCCACACCGCCGCGCCGACGAGCGGGCCGAGCAGCGTGCCACGTCCGCCGATGGCCGTCTGGATGATCAGTTGGCCCGACGTATCGAACATGAAAGCGTCCGGCGGCATGAAGCCTTGCAGCACGCCGAGCAGACCGCCCGCGATACCTGCATAGGCCGCGGCAATGACGAAAGCAGTCAGCTTGTAGGCATGCACGTTGTGGCCAACGGCGGCCGCGCGCATCGGGTTCTCGCGAATCGCTGCGAACACAGCACCCACGGGCGAGCGCACGATTCGCAGCGCCAGCAGCAGCCCGACGAAATAGCAGAACGCAAGGAAGGGGTAGAGCGACCAGCCCGAGCTGAAGTCGAGGTGCACAAAGCCGAGGTCGATCTTTGGCGTGGGCACACCTGGCAAACCGTTTTCGCCGCCGGTGAAATCCGACAGCGGATTGAACTCGACGAAGAAGAAGATCTCGGCGATGGCCACCGTGATCATCGCGAAGTAGATGCCCGTGCGACGCAATGCGAGCATGCCGATGAGCCAGCCCACGAATGCGGCGACGGCCATCCCGATCACGAGTGCGCCGATCACATTCGGGAAGCCGGCGCGCGTGAGCAGGTATGCCGCGACGAATCCTCCGGTGCCGTAGAAGGCCGACTGCCCGAACGACAGCAAGCCCGTGAAGCCGAAGAGGATGTCGAAGCCCAGGCCGAACAGGCCCCACACGAGGATGCGGTTGACCGTGTTCGGTGCGGCGCCCAGGTGCGGCAGCACGAAGGGCACGGCGATGAGACATGCCGCTGCGATCAGCGGAAAGCGAAGACGACTGGCAGAAATCATGCGCGTCCTTGCGCTCCAAGCAATCCGCGCGGGCGCACGAGCAAAACGAGAGTCATCGCTGCGAACAGCATGACGTAGGCATATCCAGGGTTCACCATCGACGTGATGCTGATGATTTCGCCGGCGATCAGGCCGCCGAGGATCGCACCGGGGAACGATCCGACGCCGCCGATCACGACGACCACGAAGGTCTGCACGAGGATGGCCTCGCCAACCTCCGGTGTGAGCGAAACAACCGGCGCATTGACGATGCCCGCGAACCCCGCGGCCATCGCGCCGATGGCGAAGACGACCATGAAGACGCGGTAGACATTGATGCCCAGCGAATCGACCATCACGGCGTCGTCGATGCCTGCGCGAACGATCATGCCCAGCCGCGTGCGGAACAGCACGAACCACAGGGCGAAGAGAGCAAGAGCGCAGATGCCGACGACGGCGAGGCGATAGGTCGGGTACATCATCACCCCGAGCGAAGTGATGCCCAGGAGCGCCGCGGGCGGCTGCACGCTGAGCGACTGGCTCGAGAAGATCAGGCGGATGGCTTCGACGAAGCAGATCGACAGGCCGAAGGTGACCAGCAGTTGGTCCTCATCGGGCCTGCCGTAGAAGTATCGGATCACGACACGTTCCATGATGAGGCCCAGAAGGCCGACCGCGAGCGTCCCTGCCGCAAGCGCGGCGAGGAACGATCCGGTGGCCGACCAGGCCGCATAGCCCGCATAGCCTCCGAGCATGAACATCGCGCCGTGCGCGAGGTTCAGCACGCCGAGGGTGCCGTAGATGATCGTCAGCCCCGAACTGATCAGGGCCAGCAGTGCACCGAGCGCAAGCCCGTTGAAAAGCTGCGAGAGAAAGTTCGTCCAGGTGATCACTGGTCAGGTGTACGAGCCCAGATTGCAGCCGAATGCGTCGGGTTTTTGCATGAGGCCCGCGCCCGGCACGACTTCGACGACTTCCCAGTAATCTTCCTTGTTGCGCATGGCGCTCTTGGCCTTGCCCTTCACGATGACGACCGGCCGCACGAGCTGGTGATCCTCCGGGCGCCATTGCACCTCGCCCACGAACGACTGCAGCTTGCGCGGCGATTCGTACGACTTGATCACATCGGGCGGATAGAACGAGCCTGCATGCTCCACGGCTTCGGCCCAGAGGGCGAATTCCATGTACGCGTTCTCGGCGCCCCACTCGGGCTTGTAGCCGAACTTCTTTTCGAACTCTTCGACGAACATCTTCGCGAGCGGGTACTTGTCTTCCATCGTCCACCAGAAGTCCGTCGCTGCGTACACGCCTTCGGTGATCTCGGGGCCGACTTCGCGCGCGAGGAACGGGATCTGGTAGGGAATCACGAGCTTCATCTTCGGCAGCAGGCCGAACTGCTTGGCTTGCTGCGTGGACAGCACCGCGTCGTGGCCCCAGTTCACGTTGACGAGAATCTCGGCGCCCGAGTTGGCGATGTTCGTGAGGTAGGAGCTGTAGTCGGGCGCACCGAGGGGGGAGACCTGGTTGGTCACCATCGTCCAGCCGCCGTTCTTGGTGAGGAACTCGTTGACCGACTTCGTCACGGTGTGGCCGTACGTGTAGTCGGGTGTCATGAAGGCAGCCTTGCGGTTCTTGCCGTATGCCTTGAGCAGGGCGGGGCCGATCGCGTTGGCCGCTGTCTCGCCGTAGAAGTTCTGGCGCACGCCGTAGCGCACGCAGTCCTTGCCCGTGGTGTCGTTCGAGCCGGAAATGCCGCAAACGAAGATCACCTTCTCGCGCTGCGCGAGCTTGTTCAGCGCAACGGCCACCGCGCTGGACGTGCCGCCGGTGATCATGATGGCCTTGTTCTCCGTGATGAAGCGCTGCTGCGCCTGCACGGCGTCGTTCGGCTTGGCCGCGGAATCCGCCACGCCGTGTTTGAGCTGCTTGCCCAGCACGCCCTTGGTGGTCTTCGGCGAGATCGCCTTGATCAGCGGGTGGCCCGCGTTGATATGTTCGATCGCAAGCTGGTAGCCCTTGAGCTCATCCTCGCCCTGCAGCGCGTACGTGCCGGTGCGCGGCACCGAGATGCCGATGAACACCGAATCGCCCTGCGTGCCCGCGGGCCATGTGCCGATAGGCGGCTTGTCTTCCGCCCAGGCGCTGCCGATGAAGCCGGGCAGGGCCGCGGAGCCTGCCGCACCGGCGCCGATGCGAATGAAATCGCGACGGCTCGGAATGAGGGGATTGGTTTTCTTGTCTCGCATCGCTGTCTCCTGTCGAGTTGGCCGGACCGGTTTGCGCCAATTTCCTGGTGCAAATGTGATGGCGCAAATCTATCGGAGTGCGATACGCAGTGGCGTCGGCGATTACCCGCACTGAAACTGACGTGAAACTTGCAGGGCCTGTTCAGGCCGAAGCGTGTTCGGCCGCTTCGATGGTGTTGACCAGCAGCATTGCGCGCGTCATGGGACCCACGCCACCGGGCACGGGGGTGATCCAGCCTGCGACTTCCTTGACGCCGTCGAAGTCGACGTCGCCGCAGAGTTTGCCCTCGTCGTTGCGGTTCATGCCGACATCGATGACGACCGCCCCCGGCTTGACCATGTCCCGGGTAAGGACGTTGCGCTTGCCGACGGCCGCGACGATCACGTCCGCCTCCAGCGTGTGGGCCTTGAGGTCTTTCGTTCGGCTGTGGCACACGGTCACCGTCGCATCCTTCGCGAGAAGCATGATGGCGATCGGCTTGCCGACGATGTTGCTGCGTCCGATCACGACGGCGTTCTTGCCTTTCAGGTCGTAGCCGATGGATTCGAGCATCTTCATGCAGCCGTACGGCGTACATGGACGAAAGCCGGGGCGGCCCACCATGAGTGCGCCGGCGCTTGCGACATGGAAGCCATCGACGTCCTTGGCGGGCGAGATGGTCTCGATGACCTTCTGCGCGTCCATGTGCTTGGGGATCGGCAGCTGGACGAGGATGCCGTGCACCTTGGCGTCGGCGTTCAGCGCGCGGATGCGGTCGAGAAGCTCGGCCTCAGTCATCGTTGCCGGGTAGCGCTCGAGCGTTGCCGACAAGCCCGTCTCGGTGCTGTCGTTGACCTTGTGCTTCGTGTAGACCTGGCTCGCTGGGTCTTCGCCGACGAGGATGATCGACAGGTGCGGCTTTATGCCACGCGCCTTCAATGCCTCGGTGCGGCCGGCGACTTCGGCACGGATCTTCCTGGCAAGCGCGTTGCCGTCGATGAGTTGCGCAGTCATGGGATCAGGAAGAGGTGGCCTTCGCGGCGTTCTGGCCGAGCGCGATCTTCAGCAGGTCGGCGACGGTGTTCGCGTTGAGCTTTTCCATGATGTTGGCGCGGTGCGCCTCCACCGTCTTGATGCTGATGCCGAGATCGTCGGCAATCTGCTTGTTCAAGCGGCCGGCGACGATGCGCTCGAGCACCTGCGCCTCGCGCGAGGTGAGTTTGGAAAGCAGGGCGTCGCGGCTGGCAGCGCTCTGGTATTCGGCGAAAGCGCCCTTTGCGTGTTCGAGCATGCGCTCGACAAGGCTCACGAGTTCTTCTTCCTTGAAAGGCTTCTGGATGAAATCCATCGCGCCTTTTTTCATCGTGTTCACGGCCATCGGCACGTCGCCATGGCCGGTGATGAAGACGACGGGAAGCGGCGACTTGCGTTCAAGGAGACGGTCTTGCAGCTCAAGGCCCGTCATGCCGCCCATGCGGATGTCGACGATGAGGCATGCGACTTCGCGCGGGTCGTAGCGGGCGAGAAAGGATTCGGCGGAATCGAAGCAGCGGACGCGGTAGTCCTTGCCCTCGAGCAGCCATTGCAGGGAATCGCGCACGGCCTCGTCGTCGTCGACGACATACACGGTGCCCTTTTTCGGAATCAAGCTCATTCGAAAACCTCCGCGCTGTGCGCTCCGGTGCTATGAGGCTTCGGAGCGGCCGTGCACCTCATGCAGTCACCCCGGAGTCCTTCTTTGCTATGTTATTTGTAGCTCCGGACAAAGGGATCCAAAAGGAAAACCGGCACCCGGCAACATCGCTTCCATTGTAGATGTTCTCGGCTTGCATTCTTCCCTGGTGCGACTCGACGATCGTTCTGCAAAGGTTCAGGCCGATGCCCATGCCCTCGGCCTTCGTCGAGAAGAATGCTTCGTAGAGGCGATCCATCACCTCGGGCGCGAGACCTTGCCCCGAATCGATCACGGAAAACTCCACCACCGGTTGCTCGTCGACCTGCTTCGGGATCACGCGCAGCTCGACACTGCGGCGCGACACGGGCCGCTTCGCGTTGTCGATCGATTCCGCCGCGTTTTTCATCAGGTTCACGAGCACCTGCTCGATCAGGATGGGGTCGACATGCAGCTTCGGAAGTCGCGCGGCAACGTAATGCGACAGGCGCACGTTGCGGCGGCGCAGTTCGATTTCCGCGAGCTCGACGGCTTCGCTCACCATCTGCGCGACGTCGGAGAGCGATCGGTTGGGCTCGCTTCGCTTCACGAACGAGCGTATGCGCTGGATGATCTGGCCTGCGCGCTGCGCCTGCCTCGCGGTCTTCTCCAATGCGGCCAGCAGGTCTTGTTCGTTGATCTGGCCGCCCTTGATGCGCGACACGAGCCCGTGGCAGTAGTTGTTGATGGCGGTGAGCGGCTGGTTCAATTCGTGAGCGACGGACGAAGCCATCTCGCCCATCGTGATCAGGCGGCTCGCCGTCTGCGCGCGTTCGGCTTGCGCAGAAGATTGTTCCTCTGCCTGCCGGCGCGGCGTGATGTCGGTCGCGATCACCATTTGCGCGAGGCGCCCGTCGACCCAGTTGAGGTAGCGCGAACGCACTTCAAGCCACTTGCCCAGCTCGGTCACGAAGATCTCTGCGTTTTCGGATCGCGCGGCGGTCAGCGCACCGGTCGGCAGGCCGACGAACGAATCGACTTCGTCCTGCGTTTCGCCGGTGCGCGGGTGCTCGGGAACACCTGCTTGCGCGACCATCTGCAAATGGCCGACGGTGTGCGTGCCGAACCATTGGCGATAAAGCTTGTTCGCGAAGAGCAACTCCTCGCTGCCCAATGGCGCGACCGACACTGACGCATCGAGTGCTTCGAGCACGGTGGTGAATCGCTCGTACGACGCGGAGAGCTGTTCGCGAATGCGATTCGGCTCGGTGATGTCCGTCATCGACGTCATCCAGCCGGTTTGGCGGCCCTTTGCATCGATCAGCGGCGACACATAAAGGCGCGCATCGAACAACTTGCCATCCTTGCGCTTGACGCGGACCTGGATGCCGCCCGGGCCCGCGCGTCCGTGGATCTCGTCGTCCAATCGCGCGGCGAGCATCTCGCGATCTTCTTCGGGCCAATAGGGAAAGGGCGGCGTTCGGCCGACAAGCTCCGCTTCGCCCCAGCCCGTCATCTGGCAGAACGCAGCGTTGACGTACGTGATGCGGCCTTGCAGGTCGAGTGCGCGCATGCCCGTGAGGATCGAGTTCTCCATCGCGCGACGGAAATTCGTCTCGGCGATGAGTGCCTGCTGCGCACGGATGCGCCGCCGCGTGTGGCGCCAATTGGCGATCAGCATCCATGCCGTCATCGCCGACAGCACGCTCACCAGCCAGAACAAACCGCTGCCGATCACGCCGAGCGACGTGTGATAAGCCTGCGCGCGAATGACAAGGCCGTTGCCCACTGGGGAAACCGGCACTTCGTATTCGATGTCCTGCGCCGTCCATGGCAGCCACTGGGTGGCGGCATTGCGAGGCGGCACCGACGTGCCCGCGAGGATGCGGCCCTTGCCATCGAGCAATGCGACGGCGTATTTGGCGGAGATCTCCGTGGGCGAGCCGTAGCGCAGCAAGCCGTCGATCGAGTACTCCGCGAGGATCACGCCCGTAAAGCGCGTGCGGCCCGACAAGGGAACGTGCAACTGCAGCATGCCGTAGCTGTCGTTGCCGAGCGCGGGTTGCGAGTAAACGGGTTGCTGCAGGTCGCGCGCGAGGCTGTACATGCTCTCGGTTTCGCCCGGCTTGAGCGTTTCTCCGGCAATGCGGATCTGTGTTCGCGCCACGCTAGGCGCGGCATAGCTTGCAAGGATCTTGTGGCGATCGTCGATCCACGTCAGCGCCTGCAGCTCGGGGTACTGCACCACCATCGATTCGGCGCGGCCCATGAACTCCTCCGGGTCGACCTCCTTGTTGGAGATGTCGCGGGCCAGGCGCATGAGCTGTTCCTGCCGCTCGAGCAGGCGAAGGCGCACGCGTTGCTGCGCGTATTCGACGTCGCGCTTGACCGCTTCCTGTTCGCGGTCGAGTTCTTCGAGCCTCAAGTACCAGAAGGCGACGGCAATGGCCGCGAGGAACAGCAGCACGGCCGCGAGCGGCGCAAGCATCGCAAAACGGTCCTGCCGGGCCGGCGTCTGGCGCCGCCACCAGCGGCGCCACCACTTCGGCGCTGCCGCTTCTGGCGGCTCGGCGACGGTAACGGGGTCTTGCATGTTGTTCGGAGTGTAGGGGTTGGACCCGGGTTCCCCCTATCGGCACGAAGATGGCTGCTTCGCAAGACGCCTGATTGCAATCCGCATTATGAAAACGCTACGCATGATTTGAAAAATGGAAAAGCATGTGAGAAACTCACGCCGCGACGGATCTGCATCCGCGAACTAAATTGCACAGATCAAAGGAGACGCCATGTCAGCCCAGCCCGAGAACGTTTTCGGCACTGCCGCGAATGACGAGGACACGCAGGAAACAAGAGAGTGGCTCGATGCGCTCTCCGCCGTCATCCAGTCCGAAGGGCGCGAGCGCGGTCACTTCCTGATCGAACAACTTCTCGAGGAAGCCAGGCAGCACGGCATCGACACGCCGTTCTCCGCGACCACGGCCTACGTCAACACGATCGAGCCGCAGGATGAAGAGCGCTGCCCCGGCAATCTGGAGATCGAGGAGCGCCTTCGCGCTTACATGCGCTGGAACGCGATGGCGATGGTGGTCAAGGCCAATCGGCTCCATCCCGAAGACGGCGGCGATCTCGGCGGGCACATCAGCTCCTTCGCGTCCGCGGCAACGATGCTCGGCTCGGGCTTCAATCACTTCTGGCACGCGGAAAGCAAGGACCATGGCGGCGATTGCATTTACTTCCAGGGCCACAGCGCACCGGGCCTTTATGCGCGTGCTTATCTCGAAGGGCGCCTCACCGAAGAACAGTTGCTGAATTTCCGCCAGGAAGTCGACGGCAAAGGGCTCTCGTCCTATCCGCACCCGAAACTCATGCCGGACTTCTGGCAGTTCCCGACGGTGTCGATGGGCCTTGGCCCGCTGATGGCGATTTACCAAGCCCGCTTCCTCAAGTACCTGCATGCGCGCGGCATCGCCAACACCGAGAACCGCAAGGTGTGGGTGTTCTGCGGCGACGGCGAGATGGATGAAGTCGAATCGCTGGGCGCCATCGGCGTTGCGGCGCGCGAGAAGCTCGACAACCTCATCTTCGTGATCAACTGCAACCTGCAGCGCCTCGACGGCCCGGTGCGCGGCAACGGCAAGATCATCCAGGAGCTCGAAGGCGAATTCCGCGGCGCCGGCTGGAACGTCATCAAGCTCATTTGGGGCAGCTACTGGGATCCGCTGCTCGCCCGCGACAAGGAAGGCATCCTGCGCAAGGTGATGATGGATGTCGTCGACGGCGACTACCAGGCGATGAAGGCCAACGACGGCGCGTACGTGCGCAAGCACTTCTTCGGCCGTCATCCGAAGCTGCTCGAGATGGTCGCGAAGATGAGCGACGAGGACATCTGGCGCCTGCAGCGCGGCGGCCACGACCCGCAGAAGGTCTATGCGGCTTATCACAAGGCGGTCAACACCAAGGGCCAGCCGTCGGTGCTCCTGATCAAGACCGTCAAGGGCTTCGGCATGGGCAAGGCGGGCGAGGGCAAGAACATCGCCCACCAGGCCAAGAAGCTCGGCGACGACGACATCAAGATTTTCCGCGACCGCTTCAACATCCCGATCCCGGACGAGAAGCTGCCGGAGATTCCGTTCTACAAGCCCGAAGAACACACACCGGAGATGAAGTACCTGCACGAGCGCCGCCAGGCGCTGGGCGGGTACCTGCCGCATCGTCGCGCCAAGGCCGACGAACAGCTCAAGGTGCCGGGCCTCGACGTGTTCAAGGCTGTGACCGACCCGACCGCCGAAGGCCGCGAGATCTCGACCACGCAGGCCTACGTGCGCTTCCTCACGCAGTTGCTGCGCGAAAAGGAGATCGGCCCGCGCGTCGTGCCTATCCTCGTTGACGAAGCGCGTACCTTCGGCATGGAAGGCTTGTTCCGTCAGATCGGCATCTACAACCACGAAGGGCAGAAGTACACGCCGCAGGACCGAGACCAGGTCTCCTACTACAAGGAGGATGTGGGCGGCCAGATCCTGCAGGAGGGCATCAACGAAGCGGGCGGCATGTCCAGCTGGATCGCCGCGGCGACGTCGTACTCGACGAGCAACCGCATCATGATCCCGTTCTACATCTACTACTCGATGTTCGGGCTGCAGCGCGTGGGCGACTTGTGCTGGGCCGCAGGCGATTTGCAAGCGCGCGGCTTCCTGCTTGGCGGCACGTCCGGCCGCACCACGCTCAATGGCGAAGGCCTGCAGCACGAAGACGGCCACAGTCACATCCTTGCCGGGACGATTCCCAACTGCGTGAGCTACGACCCAACGTTCGCGCACGAAGTGGCGGTGATCATGCAGGACGGCCTGCGCCGCATGGTCGAGAAGCAGGAAAACGTCTTCTACTACATCACGCTGCTTAACGAGAACTACCCGATGCCCGGCCTCAAGCCCGGCACCGAGACTGAGATCATCAAGGGCATGTACCTGCTGCAGCCGGCCGCGCAGATGGCCAAGGCACCGAGCGTGAACCTGCTGGGATCGGGCACGATCCTTCGCGAATCGATGGCAGCCAAGGAATTGCTCGAAAAGGATTGGGGTGTCGGCGCGAACGTGTGGAGCTGCCCGAGCTTCAACGAACTCGCGCGCGACGGCCTGGACTGCGAACGCTGGAACATGCTGCACCCCGCCGAGAAAAACGTGCGTGTGCCCTTCGTTGCGCAGCAGCTCGGCAAGACGGCGGGCCCGGTTGTCGCGTCGACCGATTACATCAAGGCCTATGCCGAGCAGATCCGCGAGTTCATGCCAAAGGGCCGCAGCTACAAAGTCCTCGGCACGGATGGCTTCGGCCGCAGCGATTTCCGCAGCAAGCTGCGCGAGCATTTCGAGGTCAACCGCCACTACATCGTCGTGGCCGCACTGAAGGCGCTGAGCGACGACGGTGCGATCCCCGCATCCAAGGTCGCCGAGGCGATCAAGAAGTACGGCATCCGCGCCGACAAAATCAATCCGCTGTACGCTTGACGGCCCACTGGCCCGGAGAAGAACAACATGGCACTGGTTGAGGTGAAAGTCCCCGACATCGGGGACTTCAAGGACGTGGCCGTCATCGAGCTGCTCGTCAAACCCGGAGACACGGTCAAGCCCGAGCAATCGCTCATCACCGTCGAAAGCGACAAGGCGTCGATGGAAATCCCGTCGAGCGCGGGCGGCGTCGTGAAGGACATCAAGGTCAAGCTGGGAGACAAGATTTCCGAGGGCTCGGTGCTGCTCACGCTCGAGGGCACCGGCGCGGCAACGAGCGCTCCCGCGGCTGCGGCTCCCGCACCCGCGCCCGCGCCCGCACCGGCGCCGGCGCCTGCGGCCGCGAGCACGGGACGCATCGAGATCAAGGTTCCCGACATCGGCGACTTCAAGGACGTCGCCGTCATCGAATTGCTCGTGAAGCCCGGCGACACGGTGAAGAACGAGCAATCGCTGATCACAGTCGAGAGCGACAAGGCTTCGATGGAGATTCCTTCGTCCGGCGCGGGCGTCTTGAAGGAACTCAAAGTCAAGCTCGGCGACAAGGTCAATCAGGGCGATGTGATTGCGATCGTGGAAGGCGTCGGCGCGGCTGCTGCGGCGAGCCCCTCACCCCAGCCCTCTGCCCAGAGGGGCGAAGGAGCAACTCCTGCGCCCGCGACAAGCGAGCGCACGTCGCCCACCGCCGCATTGCCGCCGCACGAGCCCGCAACTCCGAGCGGCAGCCTGCCTCATGCATCGCCTTCAGT
>DATJJL010000208.1:0-17488 GCA_035492155.1 Ramlibacter sp.
GTGCTGCGCGAGCTGCACGGCTTCATCCACATGTACGAAGACACGCCGGAGTTCATGGCGCGTCACATCATCCGCGAGGCCAAGAGCTACCTCGAAGGCATCCAGCCGCCTTTTTTCAAGGCGCTGCTCGATTACGCGGAAGACGGCTCCTACTCATGGCACTGCCCGGGCCACTCGGGCGGCGTGGCTTTCCTCAAGAGCCCGATCGGCCAGATGTTCCACCAGTTCTTCGGCGAGAACATGCTGCGCGCCGACGTGTGCAACGCGGTCGACGAATTGGGCCAGCTGCTCGATCACACCGGCCCTGTGGCTGCGAGCGAACGCAACGCGGCGCGCATCTTCAATGCCGACCATTGCTTTTTCGTGACCAACGGCACGTCCACGTCGAACAAGATGGTGTGGCACCACGAAGTCGCGCCGGGCGATGTCGTGGTGGTCGACCGCAACTGCCACAAGTCGATCCTGCACTCGATCATCATGACGGGCGCGATCCCCGTCTTCCTGAAGCCGACGCGCAACCACTTCGGCATCATCGGGCCGATCCCGCAAAGCGAGTTCTCGCCGGAATCGATCAAGGCCAAGATGCGCGCGAACCCGCTGCTCAAGGGCGTCGACCCGGATTCAGTCAAGCCGCGCATCCTCACGCTCACGCAGTCGACGTACGACGGCGTGCTTTACAACACCGAGCACATCAAGGGCATGCTCGACGGCTATGTCGAGGCCTTGCACTTCGACGAGGCGTGGTTGCCGCACGCGGCTTTCCATCCGTTCTACGGCAACTTCCACGCGATGGGAAAAAAGCGCGCGCGGCCGAAGAAGTCGCTCGTGTACTCCACGCAGTCGATCCACAAGCTGCTTGCCGGCATCTCGCAGGCAAGCCACGTGCTCGTGCAGGACGCCGACGAGAACAAGCTCGACAGGCACCTGTTCAACGAGGCATACATGATGCATACCTCGACGAGCCCGCAGTATTCGATCATCGCGAGCTGCGACGTCGCGGCGGCCATGATGGAGCCGCCCGGCGGCACGGCGCTGGTGGAGGAATCGATCCTCGAAGCACTCGATTTCCGCCGGGCGATGCGCAAGGTGGACGAGGAGTACGGCAAGGACTGGTGGTTCAAGGTCTGGGGCCCCGACAAGCTCGTCGACGAGGGCATAGGCCGCGCCGACGACTGGATCATCAAGGGCGAGGCGCGCACGGCCAAGTGGCACGGCTTCGGCAATCTTGCCGAGGGCTTCAATATGCTGGACCCGATCAAGTCCACCATCGTCACGCCCGGCCTGGACCTCAACGGCAAGTTCCACAAGACGGGCATCCCGGCGTCGATCGTCACGCGCTTCCTCGCCGAGCACGGGATCATCGTGGAGAAGACGGGCCTGTACTCGTTTTTCATCATGTTCACCATCGGGATCACCAAGGGCCGGTGGAACACGCTGCTCACGGCGCTGCAGCAGTTCAAGGACGACTACGCGCGCAACCAGCCGATGTGGCGCATCCTGCCGGAGTTCTGCCAGCAGTTCCCGCGCTACGAGCGCATGGGCCTGGCCGATTTGTGCCAGCACGTGCACGAGCTCTATGCGAAGTACGACATCGCGCGCCTGACCACCGACATGTACCTGTCGGACCTCACGCCTGCGATGAAGCCGAGCGACGCCTTCGCGAAGATCGCGCACCGCGAGACCGAACGCGTGGAGATCGACCACCTCGAAGGCCGCGTGACGACGTCGCTCGTCACGCCTTACCCGCCGGGCATTCCGCTCTTGATCCCCGGCGAGGTGTTCAACAAGAAGATCGTCGACTACCTGAAGTTCTCGCGCGAGTTCAATTCGGCGTGCCCGGGGTTCGAGACCGATATCCACGGGCTTGTCGAGGAGACCGCGGCGGATGGCAAGACGCGGTACTTCGCGGACTGCGTGAAGCAGTAAGGCTTGTCGCTGCGGCGCAGGCCGGGGTCGTTGGCGACGGTTCATCCCTTCAGTCCGCAATCCGTCGCCCGATCCCGCAACCCGTCGCATCCGGCTCGCGGCGGCCGCGGCTCGTCCCTAAAGTCTCCCCAACGCGGGCAGAAATAATCGCGCAATGGACACGAACTCCTCCTCACCCAAACGCGAAGGCATCGCCGACTGGCTGGTGCGCGTGAACGGGCAGATCAGCTCCTGGGCCGCCTCGATGACGTGGTGGCGGCTGGTCCTGCTGTTCGCCATCGTGATGGCCGCCGGCGCCATCCTGTCGGACCAGCTTCACCTGCATCACGACAAGGTGAAAGTGGTCAAAAAGGTCAGCGGCACGGGCAAGGACAAGAGCGTCGACATCGACATCGGCGGGCCGGACGGCGTGCACATTCGCCATCGCCCGAAGTCGGGCGCATCGAGCGCGTCGGGCCCCGAAGTCGCGGCAAGCGGCGTCACGATCTCGCCGGATGCCGGCGTGAACATCGACGTCGACAACGACGAGGACACCGGCTCCGACCAGAAAGTCATCACGCGCACGGCTTACACGATCGGCGGGTTCATCGGCGACCTGGGCTCGGCGCTCATCGTGCTCGCCTTCGCGTACCTCGTCGCCGCGAAGATCATCGTGCGAAAGGTGGCGCAGGCCGACGCGAAGGTGAGGTCCGCACAGACCGCGGCCGAGCACGAAGCGATCGAGCGACAACTCGTGCAGGCGCGCTTGCAGGTGCTGCAGGCGCAGGTCGAGCCGCACTTTCTTTTCAACACGCTCGGTGCGATCGATTACCTGATCGAGACCGATCCCAAGCGCGCGAGCCAGATGCAAAAGGCGCTGATCACCTACCTGCGCGGCGCGCTGCCGCAGATGCGCCAGGATTCGTCGACGCTCGGCCGCGAGCTGCGCCTGATCAAGTCCTTCCTCGACCTGATCAAGATGCGCATGGAAGACCGGCTGGACGTCGAGTTCAACGTGCCCGAGGGCGCGGAGAGCGCCGAGTTCCCGCCGATGATGTTGCAGTCGGTGGTGGAGAACGCGATCAGGCACGGCATCGAGCCGCGGCCCGAAGGCGGCAAGGTCACCGTGGCTGCGCGCATCCAGAATGGGCAGCTGTGGGTCGAAGTGAAGGACACCGGCATCGGCATCCGCGACATGGAAACGCTCGAGAGCCCGACGTCGGGCACGGGCCTCGGGCTGCAGAACATTCGCGAGCGTCTCGCGGTGCTTTATCCGGGCCAGAGCCGCCTTATCCTCGTCTCGGACGACACGCAGGGCACCACGGTGAAGATCGTCGTGCCTTACCAGGTGGGCCCGGAAACCGCCGCGAAGTTCGACGGCGTGCAGGAGAAGGCGGCATGAACACATCGAGTAATGCGAAGCGGCTCACGGCCGTGATCGCCGACGACGAGCGCCTGCTGCGCGAACAGCTGAAATCGCGGCTGGCTACTGCGTGGCCGGAGCTGAAGATCCTCGATGAAGCGCGCGACGGCAATGAGGCGCTCGCCAAAGCCGACGAGCTGCGGCCCGATGTGATGTTCCTGGACATCCGCATGCCGGGCATGACGGGCATCGAAGCCGCGCGCGAAATTCTTGCGTTGCCCGATTGGCAAGGCGAGATCGTTTTCGTCACCGCATACGACGAATACGCAGTGGCGGCCTTCGAGCAGGGCGCGATCGACTACCTGCTCAAGCCGGTGGAAGCGGAGCGGCTCGTGCAGACAGCGCAGCGGGTGAAGGCGCGGCTCGCGCGGCGCGTGACGCCGCCGCCGCCGGAAGACGAAGCCGCGCTCGATTCACTCATGGCCAAGCTCGCGCAGATGCAGCAAGGCATGACGCCCAAGTCCGCGCAGCCGCTGCGGTGGATCCAGGCCGCGACGGGCAACACCACCAAATTGATCGACGTGAAGGACGTGCTGTTCTTCAAGTCGGATGAGAAGTACACGCGGGTGCAGACCCGCGACCAGGAGGCGTTCATCCGCACGCCGATCCGCGAGCTGCTGCCGCAACTGGATGCGCAGCAGTTCTGGCAGATCCATCGCAATGCGGTGGTCAACCTGGGAGCAATTGCGGCGGTGACGCGCGACGACACGGGTCGCCAGCGCGTTCACGTCAACGGGCACGCCGAGGTGCTCGAAGTCAGCCGCAGCTTCGCCCACCTGTTCCGTGCGTCTTGATCGGTGCCGCGGAGCAGGTGGGTCGCTTTTTCTTCCAACTCAGTTGTCGAGAACCGGAACCGCCGAGTGGCTGTAGCCGCCGTCGACGTACGTAATTTCGGAAGTGACGCCCCCTGCAAGATCGCTCAGCAGGAAAGCCGCGACGTTTCCCACGTCTTCGATCGTCACGTTGCGACGCAAGGGCGCGCCGGATGCAACGATGCCCAGCAACTTGCCGAAATCCTTGATGCCGCTGGCAGCCAGCGTTTTGATCGGGCCTGCGCTGATGCCGTTGGCGCGGATCGATCTGCCGTCGGGCAGCTTGCCCACGGCTTCGGCCAGGTAGCGCACCGAAGCCTCAAGCGAAGCCTTCGCAAGGCCCATCGTGTTGTAGTTGGGTACCGAGCGGATGGCGCCGAGATAAGTGAGCGTGAGCAGGGACGATTTGTCGTTGAGGTAGGGCAGGGCCGCTTTGGCCAAGGCCGGGAAGCTGTAGGCGCTGATGTCGTGCGCGATACGGAAGTTCTCGCGGCTGAGGCCATCGAGAAAATTGCCGGCGATGGCCTCGCGTGGCGCAAAGCCGATGCTGTGCACGAAGCCGTCGAACTTCGGCCAGGTGGCGGAAAGGTCCTTGAAGAGCTTGTCGATCTGCGCGTCGTCGCCCACGTCGCAATCGAAGATGAGCGAGGAACCGAACTCGGCCGCAAATTCGGTGATGCGGTCCTTGAACCTCTCGCCGACATAGCTGAATGCCAGCTCGGCGCCTTGCTGGCTGCAGCACTTTGCGATGCCGTAGGCGATAGAGCGATTCGACAGCACGCCGGTGATGAGGAATCTTTTTCCGGTGAGGAAACCCATACGTGTTCGGTCCAGTTGCTAAACTGCCCGCGATTCTAAGAGCATGCGTCACCGGATCCTCCTTGCACTCGCTGCATTCCTCCTGAGCGGGCCCGCGTGGCCCGGCCCCGGCTATTCCGTGTGGGGCGAATTCAAGTACGCCCCGGGCTTCGATCACTTCGACTATGTCAACCCGAATGCGCCCAAGGGCGGCGAATTGCGCATGGTCGCGGGCTCGCGCATCTCGACTTTCGACAAGTACAACCCGTTCACGCTGAGGGGCAACGCGCCGTCGTTCCTCGCGGATCTGCTTTTCGAAAGCCTGTTGATCGGATCGATGGACGAGAACGGCACGGGTTATGGCCTCCTGGCCGATGACGTCGTCGTGCCGCCGGACCTGATGTCCGCGACCTTCCATTTGCGCAGCGAAGCGCGCTTTCACAACGGCGATCCGGTGCGTGCGAGCGATGTGAAGTACAGCTACGACACGCTGATCTCGCAGTACGCAGCGCCCAGCTACGCGACGCTGCTCGCCGATGTCGCGGGCTGCGACGTCATCGATGACCGTACCGTGCGCTTTCGCTTCAAGAAGAAGGACCGGCAGCTTCCGCTCGTCGTCGGCGGCCTGCCGATCTTCTCGCCCAAATGGGGCATGGTGAACGGCAAGACCAAGCGCTTCGATGAAATCGTGACGGACACCCCGATCGGCACGGGCCCTTACAAGATCGGGCCGGTTCGATTCGGCAAGGACGTGACCTATGTGCGCGACCCGAATTACTGGGGCGCGAACCTGCCGGTGCGCAAGGGGAGCAACAACTTCGACCGCATCACGGTGAAGATCTACCGCGACAGCACCGCGCAGCTCGAAGCATTGAAGGCCGGCGAGTTCGACCTGATGCAGTTCTTCTCCGCCGGCGACTGGGCCAGGCGGCTGAACGGCAAGCGAATCGATAGCGGCGAGCTCGTGAAAAAAGAGTTCCAGCACCGGCAGCCCGACGGGTTCTACAGCTACGTGCTGAACCTGCGGCTGCCCAAGTTCCAGGACAGGCGCGTGCGCATGGCGCTCGATCTCGCGATGGATTACGAATGGATGAATTTTCATCTATTCCGCGGCAGCTACAAGCGGGTGAAAGGCATCTTCGGGAACACGGACTGCGAGGCCAAGGGTGATCCGTCGCCCGCAGAGGTCGCGCTGCTGGAGCCGTTTCGCAAAGATCTGCCGAAGGAAGTCTTCGGGCCGATGGCTCTGCCGCCGCGCACGGACGACGGACACTCATTGCGCGGCAACTTGCGCGAAGCGCAGAAGCTGCTGAACGAAGCGGGATGGACCTTTCGCGATGGGGCGCTTCGCAATGCGAAGGGCGAGCCGCTGGTCATCGAGTTCCTCGACAGCACGGAAGCCAAGGGCGCAACGACCATCGCCGCATGGAAGCGCGCGTTGGCACTGCTGGGGGTTGATTTGCGGCTGCGCGAGACAGACTTTGCGCTGTGGCAGGAAAGGCTCGAGTCGAACAAGTTCGAAATGGTGAGCATTTCGTTTCCCGGCACGAACTTCCCGGGGTCCGACTATGCGGACCTGTTCGGAAGCAAGGCTGCCGACATCCCGGGCTCCGGCAACTACGGCGGCGTGAAGAATCCGGCCATCGACGCGCTGGTAGCACGGCTCACCGTCGCGGATGACAAGGAGAGTTATCTCGCGACGTGCCGGGCACTCGACCGGGTGGTCGCGCACGGGCATTACCTCATCCCGGCGTGGACGGCGCGTGGTCGGCGCATTGCCTACAGCCGTGAAAAACTCCAGTACGCCGCGGTGCCGCCTTATCCTCCGGAGGGCGTGCCTTACATGGACTGGCCCATGACCACGTGGTGGGCTCGCCAGCCATCCACACCATCGCACTGACCGAATGTTCGCCTACATCGTCAAGCGCATCCTCCTCATGCTGCCCACGCTCTTCGGCGTGCTGCTGATCACCTTTGTGGTGACGCAGTTCGTCCCCGGCGGGCCGGTGGAGCAATACCTTGCGGAAGCGCGGCGCGTGCAAGGTCGCGGCGACACGTCGGCCTATCGCGGCGGGCAGGGTGTGGACCCGCGCAGGATCGAGCAGATCAAAAAGCTCTATGGCTTCGACAAGCCGCCCACCGAGCGATTCGCGCAGATGCTCGGGCAGTACGCGCGTTTCGACCTCGGAAGGAGTTTTTTCCAGAACAAGCCGGTGTCGCAGTTGATCGCCGAGAAGCTTCCGGTCTCGATCAGCCTGGGGCTTTGGACTTTTTTCATCAGCTATCTGATAGCAGTGCCGCTCGGCGTGGCGAAGGCCGTGCGCGCCGGGTCGCGATTCGACTTCGTCTCCACCGTGATCGTGCTGTTCGGGTACGCGATACCGGGCTTCGTCCTCGGCATTGCATTGCTCGTCGTCTTCGGCGGACAGCTGCAATGGTTTCCATTGCGAGGCTTGATTTCATCGAACTGGGACGACCTGTCGTGGCCCGCGCGCATCGTCGATTACCTGTGGCACATCACCTTGCCGGTCACTGCGCTGGTGCTGGGCAGCTTTGCGGTGACGACGATGCTCACGAAAAATTCCGTGCTCGAAGAAATCCGCAAGCAATACGTGCTCACCGCGAGAGCAAAAGGGCTGCCCGAGCGGCGCGTGCTGTGGAAGCACGTGTTCCGCAACGCGCTGATTCCCATCCTCACCGGCTTTCCGGCCGCATTCATCGGCTCGTTCTTCACCGGCGCGCTGCTGATCGAAACCCTGTTTTCGCTGGATGGCCTGGGCCTGCTCAGCTACGAGAGCATCATCCGACGCGACTACCCGGTCGTGCTCGGCTCGTTGTACGTCTTCACGTTGATCGGGCTGGTCACCAAGCTCATCAGCGACTTGAGTTATGTCTGGGCCGATCCGCGTGTCAAGTTCGAATAAAAGTTCGAATAACCCCGCGGCAAGGGCCTGGCGGCGCTTTCGGCGAAACCGCCTGGGCTTCGTCAGCCTCGTGGTGTTCTGCACGCTCGTCGTGCTCAGTCTCTTCGCGGAGCTGATCTCCAACGACCGGCCGCTTGTGGTCCATTACGGCGGCCAGTACTACTGGCCATTGGTACACGACTATTCGGACAAGACCTTCGGCGGCGACTTCCCGGGCCCGGCCGATTACACCGACCCTTACATCCGCGACAAGATCACTTCGGGCGGGAACTGGGCGTTGTACACGTTCAACGCGTACGGCTCGGAGACGATCAGCTATTCGTCGAAGTTTCCGTTCCCTTCGCCGCCCTCGGCCGACAATCTTCTCGGCACCGACGAACGCGGTCGCGACATGCTGGCGCTGCTGATCTACGCGTTTCGCCTGAACGTGCTGTTTGGCCTCGTGCTGATGGCCATCGGCGTGGTGGTCGGTGTGCTCACCGGTGCCATCCAGGGCTACTTCGGCGGCAAGACCGACCTCGCGTTCCAGCGCTTCATCGAGATCTGGTCGTCGATGCCGGAGCTGTACCTTCTCATCATCTTCAGCGCGATCTTCGCGCCGAGCGTGGCGCTGCTCGTGGTGCTGCTAAGCCTGTTCGGCTGGATGGGCCTGTCGGATTACGTGCGGGCCGAATTTCTTCGCAATCGGCAAATGGATTACGTGCGCGCGGCGCGGGCACTGGGTGTCGGCAATCGCCGGATCATGTGGCGCCACATCCTGCCGAACAGCATGACACCGGTCGTCACGTTCCTGCCGTTTCGCATGAGCGCCGCCATCCTCGCACTGACGTCGCTCGACTTCCTGGGCCTTGGCGTGCCGCCTGGCACACCGTCTCTGGGCGAGCTGCTGAGCCAGGGCAAGACCAACATCGACGCGTGGTGGATTTCGATCGAGACCTTTGCCGTGCTCGTGATCACCTTGATGCTCCTGACCTTCATGGGCGATGCGCTGCGCGACGCGCTCGATCCGCGAAAGGCCGACCAGTGACGAACCTCGTCGAGGTCCGCGGATTGCGCGTCGCTTTCGGCGACAAGGAGGTCGTGCACGGCATCGATTTCGAAATCCGCGCGGGCGAAAAACTCGCTCTTGTCGGCGAGTCCGGTTCGGGCAAGACGGTGAGCGCCCTCAGCCTGCTGGGGCTGGTGCCGAACGGCAAAGTCGAAGGAACCGCGATGCTGGGCGGCCGCGACTTGCTGCACATGCCCGAGCGCGAGCTGCTTGCCGTGCGCGGCCGGGAGATCGCGATGATCTTCCAGGAGCCCATGACGGCGCTGAACCCGCTGTATACGGTGGGTAACCAAGTGGCCGAAGTGCTGCAGCTCAAGGATGGGCTGACTCCGCGAGAAGCGTGGCAAGCTGCCATCGAGGCGCTTCGCGCGACGGGCATTCCCGAGCCCGAGCGACGCGCCAACTCGTATCCGCACCAGCTATCGGGCGGGCAGCGGCAGCGCGCGATGATCGCCATGGCGCTGGCAGGGCGCCCGCAGCTTTTGCTCGCCGACGAACCCACGACAGCGCTCGACGTGACCCTTCGCGGCCAGATTCTGGACCTGCTCGCCGACGTGCAGAGACACAACGGCATGTCGCTGCTCCTCATCACCCACGACCTGAACCTCGTGCGTAAATTTGCGGACCGTGTGGCCGTCATGGAAAACGGGTACATCGTCGAGCAAGGGCCCGTCGACGCGATATTCGCCAATCCGCGTCATGCGTACACGCGCAAGCTCATCGACAGCCGACCCGATCGCGACGTGGTCGAGGGCGCCGTCAACACCGAGCCCGTCATGAAAGCCGAGGGCTTGCAGGTCAGCTACCCGATTCCGCTGCCGGGGTTCAAGGGCTGGTTCCAGCGCGGTCGTTTCATTGCCGTGAAGGACGCTCGATTCGAGATCCGGCCCGGCCGCACGCTGGGCGTCGTGGGCGAGTCCGGGTCGGGCAAATCGACGCTGGCGCTCGCGGCATTGGGTCTGTTGCCGCATGCAGGCTCGCTGGACGTCGCCGGTAGCCGCTGGGGACCCGGCGCGGCCGGCAACAAGGCGATCCGCCGTGTCGTGCAGGTGGTTTTCCAGGATCCGTTTTCGTCCCTGTCGCCGCGGATGACGGTGGAGGAAATCGTGGGCGAGGGGCTCCTCGTGCATGAGCCATTGCTGGATACCGCGGGCCGGCGCGAGCGCGTCGCCTCTGCGCTGGCGGATGTGGGCCTGACGCAGGCACAGTTCCCCGGGCTGCTGCATCGCTACCCACATGAGTTCTCCGGCGGGCAGAGGCAAAGGTTGGCGGTGGCCCGCGCGCTGATCGTGGGGCCGCAGTTGCTGGTGCTCGACGAGCCGACCAGCGCCCTGGACGTCACGATCCAGAAACAGGTCTTGAAATTGCTGCAGCGGCTGCAACGTGAGAAAGGCCTGAGCTTCCTTTTGATCACGCACGACGTCGATGTGATCCGCGCCATGGCGCACGACGTCGTCGTGATGAAGGACGGCGAAATCGTCGAGTCGGGGCCCGTGCATGATGTGCTCGATGCCCCGAAAGCGGCGTACACGCGCACCCTTGTGGCCGCAGCGAGCTGAACGCAGCTGAAAGCCGCAACCCGTTGCAAATCAAGGGGTTGGACGGTACAATAGTTGCTTCTCGACCAAAGACGGGCGGAACCTACCGCCCGTTTTTTATGGTCGATCGTTTTTTGCGTTTATCGAGGTAGTCCCAAGGCAGATGGCTGCGCTGCAAGAAGTTGCCCAGCAGACCGTGACGGGTCTGGGCTATGAGCTCGTGGAGATCGAAAGAACCTCCGGCGGCTTGTTGCGCGTGACGATCGACTTGCCCTGGAAACCGGAAGAAGCGGGCAGCCAATCGCAGCTCGTCACGGTTGAAGACTGCGAGAAGGTGACGCGGCAATTGCAGTACGTGCTGGAAGTCGAAGGTGTCGACTACAAGCGGCTCGAGGTGTCGTCCCCAGGCATCGACCGGCCGTTGAAAAGCGCAGCGGATTTCGAGCGCTTCGCCGGTGAGTTGGTGGACATCACGCTGAAGAAGCCGATGGGCGAAGCGGCAGACGGCAAGGTCGCGGCCAACCGCAAGAAGTTCCGCGGCACGCTCGAGAAGGCCGGCGACGGCTGGCAGGTCGTCTGGAGCGACGAGCCGGCCGTGAAGCCGGGCCGCAAGGTATCGAAGAAAAGGGAGCCTGCCCCATTGCAGGCACTGGGATTTACGCTGGACGAGATCAAGGAAGCGCGTCTGGCGTCGGTGGTGGATTTCAAGGGGCGAAGGCCCCGTGCGCAAGGTAAAGGAGTGTCATGAACCGCGAACTGTTGATGCTGGTGGAAGCCATTTCGCGCGAGAAGAACGTCGAGCGCGACGTCGTGTTCGGCGCGGTCGAGTCCGCCCTGGCGCAAGCAACGAAGAAGCTCTACGAAGGCGAAGTCGATATCCGTGTCGCCATCGATCGCGAGAGCGGCAATTACGAGACGTTCCGTCGCTGGCTGGTCGTGCCGGACGAGCAGGGCCTGCAGAACCCGGACGCCGAAGAAATGCTGATGGACGCCAAGGACCGCGTCGAGGACGTCGAGCCGGGCGACTACATCGAAGAGCCGGTGGAATCCGTGCCTATCGGCCGCATCGGGGCCATGGCGGCCAAGCAGGTCATCCTGCAAAAGATTCGCGACGCCGAACGAGAGATGCTGCTGAACGACTTCATGTCGCGCGGCGACAAGATCTTCGTGGGCACCGTCAAGCGCATGGACAAGGGCGACATCATCGTCGAGTCCGGCCGCGTCGAAGGGCGCCTGCGCCGCGGCGAGATGATCCCGAAGGAAAACCTGCGCAACGGCGACCGCGTCCGCGCCATGATCATGGAAGTGGACCTCACGCTTCGCGGCGCGCCGATCATCCTGTCGCGTTCGGCGCCCGAGTTCATGATCGAACTCTTTCGCCAGGAAGTCCCGGAAATCGAACAGGGCCTGCTCGAGATCAAGAGCTGCGCCCGCGACCCGGGCTCGCGCGCCAAGATCGCCGTGCTGTCGCATGACAAGCGCGTCGACCCGATCGGCACCTGCGTCGGCGTGCGCGGCTCGCGCGTCAACGCGGTCACGAACGAACTTGCCGGCGAACGCGTCGACATCGTGCTGTGGTCCGAAGACCCGGCGCAATTCGTCATCGGCGCGTTGGCGCCGGCGAACGTCAGCTCCATCGTCGTCGATGAAGAAAAACACGCGATGGACGTGGTGGTCGACGAGGAGAACCTCGCCATCGCCATCGGCCGCGGCGGACAGAACGTGCGGCTCGCCTCGGAGCTCACGGGCTGGAAGATCAACATCATGGACGCGAACGAGTCGGCCCAGAAGCAGGCCGAGGAAAGCGCATCGGTGCGCACGCTGTTCATGGAAAAGCTGGACGTCGACGAGGAAATCGCCGACATCCTGATCTCCGAAGGCTTCACGAACCTCGAGGAAGTCGCGTACGTGCCGATCCAGGAAATGCTGGAGATCGAATCGTTCGATGAGGACACCGTGAACGAGCTTCGCTCCCGCGCCAAGGATGCGCTCCTCACGATGGAGATCGCCCGCGAAGAAAGCGTCGAGGAAGTCTCGCAGGACCTGCGCGACCTCGAAACCCTCACGCCCCAACTCATTGCCAAGCTCGCCGAAAACGGCGTGCATACCCGCGACGACCTGGCCGACCTGGCCGTCGACGAATTGACCGATATCACTGGCCAGTCTGCGGACGAGGCCAAGACCCTGATCATGAAGGCGCGCGAGCACTGGTTCACCAGCGCGGCAGCGACGCATGAGTGACGTCATGGGAGGCAACACAACACATGTCCAGCACCACCGTCGCCGAGTTCGCCGCTGAACTCAAGAAGTCGCCCGACCTGCTCCTGGAGCAGCTCAAGAGCGCAGGCGTGGCCAAATCGGCCACGAGCGATTCGCTTTCCGATGCCGACAAGCAAAAGCTGCTCGGCTACTTGAAAGCGAGCCACGGCACCGCCGCCGCCACCGGCGAACGCAAGAAGATCACGCTCACCAAGAAGTCCACGAGCGAGATCAAGCAGGCCGATGCCAGCGGCAAGGCACGCACCATCCAGGTCGAAGTGCGCAAGAAGCGCACGTTCGTCAAGCGCGACGAGGGCGGAGACACCGCCGTGATCGAAGCGCCCGAAAACGAAGCTCCGGCGCCATCCGCGTCGCGCGTGGACGAGGCAGAACTCGCCCGCCGCGAGGAAGAAGCGCGCCGCCAGGCGGAACTGATCCGCCGCCAGGAAGAAGACCTCGCGCAAAAGCGACGCGAACGCGAGGAAGCGGACAAGCGCGAGCGCGAAGCCGCCGAGCGCGCGGCCGCCGAAGTCGAAGTGCAAAAGCGCGAGCAGCAAAATGCCGAGAAGGCGACGGTCGCGCAGGAAGCCGAAGCGGCCGAGCGCGCGACGGCGCATGCCGAAGCGCGCGCGAAGGCGGATGCCGAAGCAAAGGCGCGGTCCGACGAGGAGTCCGCGAAGGCCAGCGAGCTTGCAGAGCGACGCCGCAAGGCGGAAGCGGAGGCCGCTGCCATCCGCTCGATGATGTCCACGCCGAAGAAGGTGCTCGTGGCCAAGAAGCCCGAGGAGCCGAAGCCGATTGCCAGGACTGTCGAGACGGGGGGCAAGCCCGCCGCGAAGGGCACGCTGCACAAGCCAGCGGGCACGCGTCCTGGTGCGCCTGCTGCGGCTCCCGGGGCTCCGGGCGCCGGGAAGGAAGTCAAGTCGGCCAAGCTGTCGTCCAGCTGGGCGGGCGATCCTGCCAAGAAGAAGGCAATCCCCACGCGAGGCGATTCCACAGGCGGCGTGGGCCGCAACTCGTGGCGCGGCGGCCCGCGTGGCCGCAGGGGCGACCGTGGCGACCATCGCGAGGACCACGCGGCAGCCGCGCCGGTCGAGCAACGCGTCATCGAAGTGCACGTTCCCGAGACCATCACGGTCTCCGAGCTCGCCCACAAGATGTCCGTCAAAGCATCCGAGGTGATCAAGCAGCTGATGAAGCTGGGTCAGATGGTCACGATCAACCAGTCGCTGGACCAGGACACGGCCATGATCCTGGTCGAGGAAATGGGCCACAAGGCAGTCACCGCTGAGCTCGACGACCCGGAAGCCTTCACCCAGGAGGAAACGGGTGTCGAAGCCGAAGCGGTGCCGCGTGCACCGGTCGTCACCGTCATGGGTCACGTGGACCACGGCAAGACCTCGCTCCTGGACTACATCCGTCGCACCAAGGTTGCGGCGGGCGAGGCCGGCGGCATCACGCAGCACATCGGCGCCTACCATGTCGACACGCCGCGCGGCCAGATCACGTTCCTCGACACGCCGGGCCACGAGGCCTTCACGGCGATGCGGGCGCGTGGTGCACAGGCCACCGACATCGTCATCCTGGTGGTTGCGGCCGACGACGGCGTCATGCCGCAGACCAGGGAAGCCGTGAAGCATGCCAAGGCTGCGGGCGTCCCGATCGTCGTGGCAGTGAACAAGATCGACAAGCCCGAAGCCAACGCCGACCGCGTCAAGCAGGAGCTCGTCGTCGAAGAAGTCGTGCCTGAAGAATACGGTGGCGAGTCGCCTTTCGTGAGTGTCTCCGCCCGCACGGGCCAGGGCGTCGAAGAACTGCTCGAGCAGGTGCTGCTGCAGGCCGAAGTGCTGGAGCTGAAGGCACCCAAGGACGCGATGGCCAAGGGCCTCGTGATCGAAGCACAGCTTGACAAGGGCCGCGGCCCTGTCGCGACGATCCTCGTTCAATCCGGCACGCTGAAGATCGGCGATGTCGTGCTTGCGGGCCAGACCTACGGCCGCGTGCGCGCCATGCTCGATGAAGACGGCAAGTCCATCAAGGAAGCCGGCCCGTCGATGCCTGTGGAGATCCAGGGCCTGACCGAAGTGCCGCAGGCGGGCGACGAGTTCATGGTGATGACCGACGAGCGCCGTGCACGCGAAATCGCAACCTACCGCGCAGGCAAGTTCCGCAACACGAAGCTCGCCAAGCAGCAGGCCGCCAAGCTGGAGAACATGTTCACCGACATGACCGCCGGCGAAGTGAAGATGCTGCCGGTGATCGTGAAGGCGGACGTACAGGGTTCGCAGGAAGCGCTGGCCCAGTCGCTTCTCAAGCTGTCGACCGAAGAGGTCAAGGTGCAGCTCGTGTATGCAGCCGTCGGCGCCATCAGCGAATCGGACATCAACCTCGCGATCGCATCGAAGGCTGTGGTGATCGGCTTCAACGTGCGTGCCGACGCCGGCGCGCGCAAGCTCGCCGAGAACAACGGCATCGACATCCGCTACTACAACATCATCTACGACGCAGTCGATGAATTGAAGGCGGCGATGTCGGGCATGCTCGCGCCCGAGAAGAAGGAAGAAGTCATCGGCTCCGCGGAAATCCGCACGGTGTTCGTGGCTTCGAAGATCGGCACGGTGGCCGGCTGTATGGTCACCTCGGGCATGGTCACACGCAGCTCGCACTTCCGCCTGCTGCGCGACAACGTCGTGATCTACACCGGCGAGCTCGAATCGCTCAAGCGCGTCAAGGACGACGTGCGCGAAGTCAAGGAAGGCTTCGAGTGCGGTATCAAGCTCAAGGGCTACAACGACATCAAGGAAGGCGACCAGCTCGAATTCTTCGAAGTCAAGGAAGTAGCCCGTACGCTGTAAGCCATGAAGAAGCAGCCGTCCAAGCCGAACAGAGCCTTCCAGGTCGCGGACCAGATCCAGCGCGACCTGGCGGAGCTCATTCGCGAGGTCAAGGACCCGCGGCTCGGCATGGTGACGATCAACTCCGTGGAGGTCACGCCGGACTACGCGCACGCGAAGGTCTTCTTCAGCGTGCTCGTGGGCGATCCGCACGAGTGCGAAGAGGCCCTGAACCACGCTGCGGGCTTCCTGCGTAGCGGCCTTTTCAAGCGCCTGCACATCCACACCGTGCCGACGCTTCATTTCGTCTTCGACCGCACGACCGAGCGCGCCGCCGACATGAACGCTCTCATCGCGCGCGCTGTCGCTTCCCGTTCAAAGATCGACGAATAGTCATGTCCGCGCCACGCACCAGGGTGCAACGGCGCCCTGTGCATGGGGTGTTGTTGCTAGACAAACCACTCGGCCTTTCCAGCAACCAGGCGTTGCAGAAGGCCAAGAGGCTCTTGCGCGCCGAAAAGGCGGGGCACACGGGCACGCTCGACCCGCTCGCGACCGGTGTGCTTCCGCTTTGTTTCGGTGCGGCGACCAAGTTCGGCCAGCTGCAACTCGACGCGGACAAGACTTACGAAGCCACGGTCAAGCTCGGCGTGAAAACCTCGACGGGCGATGCCGAAGGTGACGTGATCGATACGCGGTCCGTGCCCACGATCAGTGGTCAACAGCTTGGCGACATCGCCAAGCGTTTCACCGGCGCGATCCGGCAGACACCGCCGATGCACAGCGCGCTCAAGAAAGACGGCAAGCCGCTCTACGAATACGCGCGCGCCGGCGAGGAAGTCGAACGGGAACCGCGCGATGTCGTGATCCATTCGCTGTCGCTCGATCTCATCGACGCGAACACGCTCAAGCTCGTGGCAACGGTGAGCAAGGGCACCTACATCCGCACGCTCGGAGAAGAAATCGGCGAGGCTGTTGGCTGCGGCGGTCACCTCGCATCGCTGCGACGCACGGCTTCGGGCGGCATCGCCGTCAATCAGTGCATCACGCTCGAATCGCTCGAAGCCATGAGCGAAGACGAACGCCTCGCGCAGCTTCGCCCGGCCGAATCGCTAGTCGCCGATCACGCGCGTGTCACGCTCGACGCCG
This sequence comes from Ramlibacter sp., assembly GCA_035492155.1. Taxonomy (GTDB): domain Bacteria; phylum Pseudomonadota; class Gammaproteobacteria; order Burkholderiales; family Burkholderiaceae_C; genus Ramlibacter. The sequence continues at coordinate 16,691 of DATJJL010000208.1, forward strand.
ACAATGCCGCGCGATTCCTCTCCGGCCTGCGCCGGCGCGGCGAGTGGAATGACGAACAACAAGTTGCCGTCTTCTCGCCCGACGCATTCATCGGAACGGCCCACGTGAAGGCCGGCGAACTCATCCCGGGTCGATTGCTGAGCCCGATCGAAATTCAGCAAATCCTGCACAGAACTCCGAGTACTGCATCATGAACCCTCATCAAATCAGAAACATCGCGATCATCGCGCACGTCGACCACGGCAAGACCACCATGGTCGACCAGCTGCTGCGTCAGTCCGGCACCTTCGCCGACCATGAAAAGGTCGTCGACACCGTGATGGACAACAACGCCATCGAGCGCGAGCGCGGCATCACCATCCTCGCGAAGAACTGCGCGGTGTCCTGGAAGGGCACGCACATCAACATCGTCGACACGCCCGGCCACGCGGACTTCGGCGGCGAAGTGGAGCGGGCGCTCTCGATGGTCGACGGCGTGCTGCTGCTCATCGACGCGCAGGAAGGCCCGATGCCGCAGACGCGCTTCGTCACGAAGAAGGCGCTGGCGCTCGGCCTTCGTCCTATCCTCGTGGTGAACAAGGTCGACAAGCCCGGCTCCGATCCGGACAAGGTGATCAACGCCGCGTTCGACCTCTTCGACAAGCTCGGCGCAACGGACGAACAGCTCGACTTCCCGGTGGTCTACGCCTCGGGGATCAACGGCTGGTCGTCGCTGGAACACGGTGCGGCCGGTGAGCAGTGGGGCCCCGACATGTCGGCGCTCTTCGACACCATCCTCAAGCACGTGCCCGAGCACGA
>DATJJL010000209.1:0-3550 GCA_035492155.1 Ramlibacter sp.
ATGAGCGCGTGCACCGATACCAGCGTGAAAAGCGCGACAAGCCCCTGCTCGCCATAAGCCAGCGCGACCAGCGGAATGCCGATCATCACGTTGTTGCTGTAGGTGTTGGCCAGCGCGATCACCGCTGCCCTGCGGTTGAACCCACGCCACGCCAGAGTGCCGAAGAAGATCACCGCTACCGCGACGAAGTAGCTCGCGACCGGCCGGAAATGAAGGCGGTCGATGCGCACCTGCGCCATCGTGCGGAAGAGCAGCGCGGGCGCGAGCACCACGAAAACGAAGTTCGAAAGCCGGCGCACGCGCGGTGGACTGAGCCATCCAAGCCGGCCCAGGCCGAAGCCGATGGCGGTAACGACGATGACCGGAACGAGCGGGGCGAGGACGGAGGCTTGCACAGCCGTTAAGATACCCGCGCCATGAATCGGCGCCTTTTCTGGTCCCTGCTGCTCGCTTTGATCCTGCCTTTCGCGCAGGTGGCGGCGGCTGCGCACGAGCTAACGCACCTGAAGGCGCCGCCCACGAGCATCCAGTGCGATCACTGCGAGCTGGCTGCGGCCGTGGTTGGAGGCGCCGCACCGAGCGCGCCTCTGGCGATCATCCCCGCGGCATTGCCGCACACGACTCCCTCCGCGCCGCCGGTTACGGCGCACATCGCCGAGCCTTTCACTGCTTTTGCAAGCCGCGCACCTCCTTCGCTGCACTGAAGTCTTTCGCGCGTGATCCCCCTGAAGGGTTCGCGCATCTCTTCATTGCAGAAAGGAATCCGGTCATGAGACCTATCGCACGCGCCGTGTGCATCGCAGCGCTCGCAGCGCCCGGCTTTGCAAGCGCACAAACCGCCTCCGACATCCAGCAGCTTCGCGACGAAATCAACTCGCTGCGCACACAGTACGAAGCGCGCATCAAGGCACTCGAGACGAAGCTCGATGCCGCGCAGCAGGCGCAAGCCGCGCCGCCCCCTGCCGCAGCACCCGCTCCCGTGGCCGTCGCTGCACCACCCACGCCCGTTGCCGCTGGCGCGCCCTCTTCCGCCAATGGGTTCAACCCTGCGATCGCGCTGATCCTGTCGGGCCTGTACACGCGCGCAAGCCGCGATCCGTCGACCTACCGCATCGCCGGATTTACGGTGCCCTCCAGCGTGGACATCGGCCCCGGCACGCGCGGCTTCAGTCTCGCCGAGTCGGAGCTCGCGCTGTCGGCCAACATCGACCCGTGGTTCAGCGGCAGCGCCAACATCAGCATCCATCCCGACAACAGCGTCGAAGTCGAAGAGGCTTTCGTGCAGACGACATCGCTGGGCAACGGCCTCACGGTGAAGGCCGGGCGATTCAAGTCGTCGATCGGCTACCTCAATTCGCAGCATTCGCACGTGTGGGACTTCGTCGATGCGCCGCTGGCGTACCAGGCGATGCTCGGCGGCCAGTTCGCCGACGACGGCCTGCAAGTCGCCTGGCTCGCGCCGACGGACACCTTCATCGAGCTGCGCGGAGAGATCGGCCGCGGCCTGAGCTTTCCGGGGACGAACAGCTCTCGCAATGGCGCAGGCGCTGCGGCGCTGGCATTGCACACCGGCGGCGACGTCGGCGACAGCTCGAGCTGGCGCGCGGGCGCATCGGTGCTCGATGCGAAGGGCGATGCGGGCACACCCGACACGCGTGTGTGGATCGCCGATGGCGTGTGGAAGTGGGCGCCCAACGGCAACGCGACCATCACGAACTTCAAGCTGCAAGGCGAATACCTGCGCAGCGTTCGCGATGATCAACCGACGCAATCCGGCTGGTACGCGCAAGCCATCTACCAGTTCATGCGCGGCTGGCGCGTGGGCGTGAGAACCGAGCGCCTGGACAACGGCGGCCTCGAAGCGTGGACGCCGCGCAAGAACAGCGTGATGCTCGACTGGGGACCCAGCGAGTTCTCGCGCATCCGCCTGCAGTTCGCGCAGGACCGCGCACGGCCGGGGCCCGTCGACAACCAGATTTCGCTGCAATATCAAATGAGCCTGGGCGCCCACGGTGCCCATAGTTTTTGACCCCCCCGAAGCGCCTGCGGCGCCTCCCCCAGGGGGGCAGCCAGCGGCCCGGCAAAGCCGGTTCCGCGGCCGCCCCGACTGAAGAAAGGTTTTTCATGAAGATCTCTCGTTATTTCCTGACTGTGGCGGCCATGGTCGCAATCGCTTCGCCCGCACACGCGGCGCTGCGCGTGTTCGCGTGCGAGCCCGAGTGGGGCGCACTCACGCAGGAGCTCGGCGGCAAACTCGTCGACGTCACTGTGGCGACGTCCGCGTTGCAGGACCCGCACCAGATCCAGGCCAAGCCCAGCCTGATCTCGCGCATGCGCAATGCCGATCTCGTGGTGTGCACCGGCGCCGAGCTCGAAATCGGCTGGCTGCCCGTGCTGCTGCAGCAGTCGGGCAACGCGAAGGTGCAGCCGGGCCAGCCCGCGAACTTCGAGGCGTCGCGCTACGTTCATTTGCTGGAGATTCCGGGCAGCATCGACCGCTCGCAAGGCGACGTGCACGCGGCCGGCAATCCGCACATCCAGACCGATCCGCGCAACATCGCCGCCGTCGCGCCCGCACTCGCGCAACGGCTCGAACAAATCGATGGCACGCACGCCGCCGAATACCAAAAGCGCGCTGCGGACTTCTCGCAGAAGTGGCAGCAGGCAATGACGCGCTGGAGCACGCAGGCCGCACCGCTCAAGGGCCTGCCCGTCGTGTCGCAGCACAAGGGCTTCGTGTATCTCTACGACTGGCTCGGCATGAAGGAAGTCGCGGTGCTCGAACCCAAGCCGGGTGTGGAACCCAGCGCGTCGCATCTGCAGAACGTGCTCGCCACGCTGAAGGCCACGCCCGCCCGCATGGTGATCTATGCCGCGTACCAGGATTCGCGAGCGTCCGAATGGATGTCGTCCAACGCCGGCATTCCCGCGGTGAAGGTGCCCTTCACCGTTGGCGGCACGGACGGCGCGAAGGATCTTTTCGGCCTGTTTGACGACACCATCTCTCGCCTGCTCGCCGCAGCGGCTGCCAGGAAATGAACTGGGCCGCACTCGACTGGACGATCCTCGGGCCCGCGCTCGTCGCGGGCCTGCTCGTACTTGCGACGCACGTGCCGCTGGGCACCGCGGTGCTCGCACGCGGCATCGTCTTCATCGATCTTGCGATCGCGCAGATCGCGGGCCTCGGCGTCATCATCGCGATGGCGATCGGCGTGCCGGAAGGCGGCGTGTGGACGCAGGCTGCCGCGGTGATCGCCGCACTGCTCGGCGCATTGCTGCTCGCGTGGACCGAGCGGCGCGCCGCGCAGCAGCAGGAGGCTTTTATCGGCGTGCTCTTCGTGCTCGCCGCCTGCGTGAGCATCGTGCTGCTTTCGAGCAACCCGCACGGCGGCGAGCATCTGAAGGACTTGCTCGTCGGGCAGATTCTTTGGGTGAGCAACACGCAGCTCGCATGGCTTGCGGGGGTGACTGTTGCACTGCTCGCCGCGATGCGCGCGGGCGTCACGAACCGGCTCGGGCGATTCGGCTTCTATGGCGTCTTCGCCGTCGC
>DATJJL010000210.1:0-12579 GCA_035492155.1 Ramlibacter sp.
GGACAGCGCCAGCGAATCGCAATTGCGCGGGCGATCCTCAAGAACCCGCCGCTGCTGCTCCTCGACGAAGCAACCAGCGCGCTTGACGCCGAGAGCGAGCGCATGGTGCAAGCCGCGCTCGATTCGGCGATGCAAGGTCGCACGACTCTTGTGATTGCGCACCGTCTTGCTACCGTGCAGAAGGCGGATCGCATCGTCGTGCTGGATCACGGCAAGATCGTCGAGCAAGGCACGCATGAGCAATTGCTGGCTGGTGGTGGGACTTACGCGCGGTTGGCTGCGCTTCAATTTTTAGACTGAGTCGCCGTCCGTTGACGGGCCCACGCCGATGGGATGCCCTCAACCCTCCATGTCCCTCCGCCGTCCCGTCGGCCTGCGCCGCCGTGACGAGCTCCTTCCTTTACTTACGGGTTGAGGGCATCCCATCGGCGCGGGCCAGGGCGCAATCGTGGTGCTCCACCAAGGCGCGACGCGCCTCTTTGCTAGTAAGCGATGTACCCTGGTTCGCGGATGCTGGGTGGCCGGACCACGCAGGTAAAGGAAGGAGCTCGCAAGCGAAGTCTTGCGGCGGAGGGACACGGAGTGGGCCGGCCACCCAGCATCGGCGAACCCGCCACCGCAGCTAAAACCACAGTAGTTGCATAGCTAACCATTACCCTCCATAATCGCGCCCATGTTCGACCACTGCCTCTACTTCAACACGACATCGCTCGCGCGCGTGGTGGACCGGGAGTGGACGAAGGCGTTCAAGCCCTTCGGGGTGACTCCGTCCCAAGGGTTCCTGCTGCGGCTGGTTCTCGCGCAACCGGGCCTGTCGCAGTTCGAGATCGCCGGCGAACTGACGATTTCGCGGCCGACGGCCACTCGCCTGATCGACGGGCTGGAGAAGATGAACCTGGTGGAGCGTCGCGCGGCCGAACACGACGGCCGCCATTGGTCGGTGTTCCCCACGCGGAAGGCAATGGCGATGGAAGATGAGATCACTGCCGCGAGCGGCGCCGTGACGCGGCGCATCCAGCAGACGATCGGCCGCGAGAACTTCGCGGACACGGTCGGCAAAGTCCGGGCAGCGTGCTCCGCCCTGAAGTGAGCATACCTTTTTTTTGCCATGATAGTTGCATAGCTAACTAATGAAAGGACAACACCATGCCCATCCTGAACGTGAAAGTAAGCCGCCCCGCCAGCACCGAGGCCACGCGGCAAATTTCGCAAACGCTGCTGGAGCTGACCAGCCGAATCCTGAAGAAGCAGCCTGAGGTGACGTCCATCGCCATCGACTACGTGCCGCCGGAGCATTGGGTGGTGGCGGGCCGCACGCTCGTCGAGCACGGCAAGAGCAGCTTTTACTTCGACATCAAGGTGACCGAGGGGACGAACACGAAGGACGAGATCGCGCAGTACGTGGCCGAAGCGTTCGCGGCGTTTCGCGGGATGCTGGGCGACCTGCACGACGAGAGCTACGTGTACGTCGAGGAGGTGCACGGCTACGCGTACGGCTACGGCGGCCGTACGCAGGAATGGCGCTACGTGAAATCGAAGCTCTGAGCGCCCGCCGCGCCGGGCTTACTGGATGGGACCTTTGAGCGCCTTGGGGATGGGCAGCGGCAGCACGCCGATGCCTTCGTCGATCAGGGCCTCGGTCTCTTCGCGCGAGGCTTGGCCGCGGATGTTGCGCTCTTCGGTCTCGCCGTAATGGATGCGGCGCGCTTCCTCGGCGAAGCGCTCGCCGACGTCCTCGGTGTTCTCGAGCACATGGCGCACCGCCCGCAGCCACTTGGCCTGCATCGATGCGTCGTTGGCAGTCATCACGTCCTGCTTGGGCTCGGCTGGCTGCGGCGCGCCGAAGTTCAGGCGGGGCGCGCTGGGAAGCTTGGTGATGGCCGAGTCGCCGCACAGCGGGCATTCGACGAGGCCGCGTTCAACCTGCCCCAGGAAATCATCCTCGGAGCCGAACCAGCCTTCGAAGCCGTGCTGATGGGCGCACTGCAGGTTCAGGACCTTCATGGTCCTTGATTATGTGCTCCAGCTCAGCGTCCAAGACCCCGAAAGGACATTCTGGAGCCAGAAGGCGCCGATCAATGTCTTGGAATCGGTGATCGTGCCGTAGCGGCACCAGGCTATCAGCTGCTGCGGCGTGGTCGTGAAGACTTCGAGGAACTCCTCGTCGTCGAGCTTGGCTTCGACGTGTTCCAGCCCGCGGCAGAACCACACGTCGATGAATTCGGTGGAGTACGAGATGACGGGGTGCAATTGCCCCGCCCTCGCCCATTCGCGAGCGGTGTAGCCGGTTTCTTCGAGCAGCTCGCGTTTGGCGCAGACCAGCACGTCCTCGGGTCCGTCGAGCTTGCCGGCCGGGAACTCGACCATCACGCGGCCCATCGGGTAGCGGTACTGGCGCTCCATGATGAGCCGGCCGTCGTCGAGCATCGGGATCATCATCACGGCGCCGGGGTGCACGATGTACTCGCGCGTGGCCGAGCCGCCGTCGGGCAGGCGCACGGTGTCGCGGAAGGCGTGGAGGAAATTGCCCTTGAGGATTTCCTCGCTCGCCGTCTTTTCTTCGATGAGGTGCCGGTCTTTGGTCATGGCGTGTTCAGCGCCGCACCAGATATCGCCACACGAACCCCGGGAAGGCGAACGTGAGGAACATCGCGCCGGTCACGGCGTAGAACTCCCACGCCTGCGTGGCGACCTGCCCGGCGCGCTTTTCGAGCAGGACACCCAGCAAGCCTACCGCGAAATACAGCACAACAAGTTCGATGAGGCGCACGCCGATCGTTTTCGGCGACTTCAGCGGGACAACGCCCAGGACGCGCTCAGTGAGGAAAGGCAGATTCGCCGCGGCGAGCGCGGCGACGATGACGATCCAGATCGAAAGTGTCTGGCTCAAGTTGCCAGCGTCTTGATGATCGCCTGCGCGCACAGGGTCATCAGGCCCCCGGGCACGATGCCCAGGATCAGCACCAGCGCGCCGTTGAGCGACAGCACGACGCGCACGTCCGCCGGTGCGGAGACCGTCGTCGCGGTGATCGGCTCGTCGAAGTACATCACCTTCACCACGCGCAGGTAGTAGAAGGATCCGATCAGCGACATGAGCACCGCATACACCGCGAGGCCGATGTAGAAGGCCTGGCCGGATGCGACAAGCGCCTGCAGTACCGACAGCTTCGCGTAGAAACCAACCAGCGGCGGCACGCCCGCCAGCGAGAACATGCACACCGCCATCACGCCGGCGTAGAGCGGGCTGCGCTGGTTCAGGCCCGCGAGGTCGGAAATCTCTTCGCTCTCGAAGCCTTCGCGCGCGAGCAGCAGGATGATGCCGAATGAGGCCAGTGTCGTGAGCACGTAGGTCACGATGTAGAACATCGCAGAGCTGTACGCGTTGGCGGCCGGGCGCGTGTCGCCGAGCACCACGCCGCACAAAAGGCCGAGCACCACGAAGCCCATCTGGCCGATGGTCGAATACGCCAGCATGCGCTTGAGGTTGGTCTGCGCGATGGCCGCGAGGTTGCCGATGGCAAGCGACGCGACCGCGAGGATCACGAGCATCTGCTGCCACTCCTGCGCGATGGGTAGCAGCCCTTCGACGAGCAGGCGAATGCAGATGCCGAACGCCGCCAGTTCGGGCGCGCTGCCGATCATGATGGTGATCGCCGTCGGCGCGCCCTGGTACACGTCGGGGATCCACATGTGAAACGGCGCGGCGCCCAGCTTGAATGCCAGGCCCGACACGATGAACACCAGACCGAAGACGAGCACCTGGTGTTTCACCTGGCCGGACTTCACGATGTTGAAGACGGTGCCGATGTCGAGCGAACCCGTGGCGCCATAAAGCATCGACAGGCCATACAGCAGGAATCCCGATGCCATCGCGCCGAGCACGAAATACTTCATGGCCGCTTCGGTGGCCACTGGGTTGTCGCGGCGCAGCGCCACCAGCGCATAGCTGCACAGCGTGAGCAGCTCCAGGCCAAGGTAGATCACGAGGAAGTTGCTTCCCGAAACCATCGTGAACATGCCCAGCAGCGCGAACATCGAGAGCGTGAACATCTCGCCGCCGCGCAGCATCTGCCTGTCGCCCGCATAGGGGCGGCCGTACACGAGGCACACCATCAGCGCAATCGACATGAAGCACTTGAGCCAGTTCGACATCGGGTCGCTGACGATCATGCTGCCGAAGGCGTAGAAGGTTTCGCCTTCGGCAGCACGCGAGCCCGTCCACACGGCGATCACGCCGAGCGTGATCATCGTGAGCACGTAGGTCGTGTTGCGCAGGCGATGCGTGACACCCAGATCCCACAGCGCGATGGCGCAGGCCGCGAGCAGCAGCACGATCTCGGGGCCGACGACGGAGAAGGCGTTGGAATCGATCATTGTTGTTGTCTTTCCCCGATCAAAGCTTGCTGGCTGCCATGTGCTGCAGGAAGTTCGCGACGCTGGCGTTCATCACATCGGTGAAGGGCTTGGGATACAGCCCCATCCACAGCACCGCGACGGCGAGCAGGCCGAGCATCAGGAATTCGCGGCTGTTGATGTCAGTGAGCTCCTTGACGTGGTCGTTGCCCACGGGGCCGAGGTACACGCGCTTGTACATCCACAGCGTGTAGGCCGCGCCCCAGATAAGGGCTGAAGCTGCCATCAGGCCAAGCCAGAAATTCGCCTTCACGGTGCCCAGGATCACCATCCACTCGCCGACGAAGCCGGCGGTGGCAGGCAGGCCGCAGTTGGCCATGGCGAACAGCAACGCGAATGCGGAGAAGTTGGGCATCGTGTTCACGACACCGCCGTAGCTCGCGATCTCGCGCGAATGCACGCGGTCGTACAACACGCCGATGCAAAGGAACATCGCGCCCGAGACGAAACCGTGCGCGATCATCTGGATCAGGCCGCCTTCGACGCCGAGCTCGTTGAAGATGAAAAAGCCGAGCGTGACGAACCCCATGTGCGCCACCGACGAATAGGCCACGAGCTTTTTCATGTCGGTCTGCACCATCGCGACCAGGCCCACGTAGATCACCGCGATGATCGACAGGCCGATGATCAACCACGCGTACTCGTGCGCGGCGTCGGGTGCAATGGGCATCGAAAAGCGAAGGAAGCCGTAAGCCCCGAGCTTCAGCATGATCGCCGCCAGTACCGCGGAGCCGCCCGTGGGCGCTTCGACGTGCACGTCGGGCAACCACGTGTGCACCGGCCACATCGGCACCTTCACCGCGAAGGCCGCGAAGAAGGCGAAGAAGATGAGCGTTTGTGCAGGCAGCGCGAGCGGCAGCTTTTGCCACGTGAGGATGTCGAAGCTGCCGCCGCTCTTGGTGTAGAGGAACACCAGCGCGACCAGCATCAAGAGCGAGCCGAGCAGCGTGTACAGGAAGAACTTGAACGCCGCGTAGATCTTGTTCGGGCCGCCCCAGATGCCGATGATGAGATACATCGGGATCAGCGTCGCTTCGAAGAACACATAGAACAGGATGCCGTCGAGCGCGCAGAACACGCCGATCATCAAACCCGACAGGATGAGGAACGCGCCCATGTACTGGTTCACGCGCTCCTGGATCACTTCCCACGCGGAGATCACGACGATGAGCGTGATGAAGGCCGTGAGCAGGATGAACCAGATCGCGATGCCGTCGATGCCCAGGTGGTACCAGACGTTGAAGCGGTCGATCCACGGCGACTTCTCCTCGAACTGCATCGCGGCCGTGGTGAGGTCGAAGCGCGTGTAAAGCGGAATCGTGACGACGAAGCTCAGTGCGGCGCCGATCAGCGCGATCCAGCGCACTGTGCGCGCCTGGTCGTCGCGCCCGAGCGCCAGCAGGATGACGCCGAAAGCGATCGGCGTCCAGATGGCAAGGCTTAACAGTCCCATGTTCTTGTTCTTTCCTTCAATGCCAGCCGAGGATCTGCAGCAGGAAGTCGCGCCAGACGAAGCCGGTGATGAGGACCATGAGGCCCAGGATCATCGCGAACGCGTAGTGGTAGATGTAGCCCGTTTGCACCCAGCGAATGACACCGGCGAACCAGCCCACGAGACGCGCGCTGCCGTTCACGGCGATGCCGTCGATCACGCCCACATCCCCGCCCTTCCACAGGCCCGTGCCGATCAAACGCGCCGCGCGGGCGAGCACGTTCTCGTTGAACCAGTCGAAGTAGTACTTGTTGTCGAGGATGGTGTAGATGAAGGCGAAGCGCTTCTTGATGGCGGCGGGCAGCGCCGGATTCTTCAGGTACATGTACCACGAGAGGACGATGGCTGCGAGCGACAGCCAGAAAGGCAAGCCGAGGAAGCCGTGCAAGCCCATCGCGAGCGGGCCGTGGAATTCTTCCTTGAGTGCTTCCATGCCGTGGTGCGCTTCGCCATTGACGAAAATCGCGCCCTTCATGAAGTCCGAATAGAGCATCGGGTCGATGAAGAGATAACCCGCAAGCACCGAAGGAATCGCCAGCAGGATCAGCGGCGCGGTGACGACCCATGGGGATTCATGCGGCTCGTGCACCTCATGGTGATGCGCGTCCGGCTCTTCTGCCGGATCGTGGTCGTGCTTCGGCGCTTCGTCGAATCTTTCCTTGCCGTGGAACACCAGGAAGTACATGCGGAACGAATAGAACGCCGTGACGAACACGCCCGCAGTGACGCAGAACGTTGCGAAGCCCGCGCCGTAGAGATGGCTCTGTTGCACCGCCTCGATGATCGAGTCCTTTGAATAGAAGCCCGCGAAGAACGGCGTGCCGATCAGGGCCAGCGTGCCGATCAGCGACGTGATCCACGTGATCGGCATGTATTTGCGCACGTTGCCCATCCAGCGGATGTCCTGGTTGTGGTGCATGCCGATGATCACCGAGCCGGCCGCGAGGAACAGCAGCGCCTTGAAGAACGCGTGCGTCATCAGGTGGAACACGGCGACCGAATACGCGGACGCACCGAGCGCCACCGTCATGTAGCCCAGCTGCGAAAGCGTCGAATACGCGACGACGCGCTTGATGTCGTTCTGGATGATGCCCAGGAAGCCCATGAACAGCGCAGTGATCGCGCCGATGATCATCACCACCGACAAAGCCGTATCGGACAGCTCGAAAAGCGGTGACATGCGCGCCACCATGAAGATGCCGGCCGTCACCATCGTCGCCGCGTGGATCAGCGCGGAGATCGGCGTGGGGCCTTCCATCGAATCGGGCAGCCACACGTGCAGCGGGAACTGCGCGCTCTTGCCCATTGCACCGACGAAAAGGCAAATGCACACGACGGTGATCAGGCGCCAGTCGGTGCCGTATCCGAACGTGAGCTTGGCGAGTTCCTCGGCCTTGCCGAAAACATCGGTGTACGCGAGCGAACCTGCGAACGCGGCCACGAGGCCGATCCCCAGGATGAAGCCGAAATCGCCGACGCGGTTGACGAGGAACGCCTTGAGGTTCGCGAAGATCGCCGTGGGGCGCGTGTACCAGAAGCCGATCAAGAGGTACGACACGACGCCCACCGCTTCCCAGCCGAAGAACAGCTGCAGGAAGTTGTTGCTCATGACCAGCATGAGCATCGAGAACGTGAAGAGCGAGATGTAGGCGAAGAAGCGGTTGTAGCCATCGTCGTCGGCCATGTAGCCGATGGTGTAGATGTGCACCATCAGCGACACGAAGGTGACGACGCACATCATCATCGCGGTGAGGCCGTCGATGAGAAAGCCCACCTCCATCTTCAGGCCGCCGACCGTCATCCATTCGTAGATCGTCTGGTTGAAGTGCGCGCCGTCGAGTGCGACGGATTTCAGCGTCATCGCGGAGATGACCATCGCGATGAAGACGCCGGCGATGGTGACGGTGTGCGACAGCGTGCGGCCGATCTTGTTGCCGCCGAAAGTGGTGCCGAAGACACCGGCGATCACCGCGCCGATCAGCGGCGCGAGCGGCACCCACACCAGGGTCGATGCATTCAGGGTCGAGCTCATTGTTCTTCTAGCCCTTCAATTCGTTCAGGTCGTCGACGCTGATGCTGTCCTTGTTGCGGAACAGCAGCACCAGGATCGCAAGGCCGATCGCGCTTTCGGCGGCGGCCACGGTCAGGATGAAGAACACGAACACCTGGCCGTGCATGTCGCCCAGGTAGTAGGAGAACGCCACGAAGTTCATGTTGACCGCGAGCAGCATCAGCTCGATCGCCATGAGAAGGACGATGAGGTTGCGGCGATTCAGGAAGATGCCGATCACCGACATCGCGAACAGCATCGCGCCGAGCGCGAGGAAATGGCCAAGGGTGAGCGTCATGCCTTTTCCTCCACGACAGCAGGTGCTACAGGCGGAGCGGCGACAACCGGCGGCATCTTCACGATCTGCATGCGGTCGCGCGCCTTCACGCGAACCTGCTGCGAAGCGTCGATGTGACGGCTGTCCTTGCGCTGGCGCAGCGTCAGCGCGATGGCGGCGATGATGGCCACGAGAAGGATCACGGCCGCGATCTCCAGCGGATACAGGTAGCCGCTATAGAGCAGCTTGCCGAGCTCCTTGGTGTTGGAGTACTGCACGCCCGCAGCTGCGGCCTGCTGCACGGCGGGCATCGCGCGCGGCTCTTCGGGGCGAAAGCCGCCCATCAGCACTGCGGCCATCTCGAGCGCAATCACGACACCGACTGTCGCTGCCAGCGGAAAGTGATTCCAGAAGCCCGCGCGCAACTTGGCCATGTCGATGTCGAGCATCATCACGACGAAGAGGAACAGCACCATCACCGCGCCGACATAGACGAGCACCAGCGAGATCGCGAGGAATTCGGCCTTGAGCAGCAGCCACACGGCCGCAGCCTGGAAGAACGCAAGCACGAGAAACAGCGCCGCGTGCACCGGGTTGCGCGCCGTGATGACGCGAAACGCCGAGACGAGCAGGATCGCCGAGAAAAGGTAGAAAAGGCCGGGGCGGATGTCCATGTTGTTCTTCTATCCGTGCATCAACGGTATTTGGCGTCGGCCGCCCTGCTTGCCGCGATTTCGTTTTCGTAGCGGTCGCCCACGGCCAGCAGCATGTCCTTGGTGAAGTACAGGTCGCCGCGCTTTTCGCCGTGGTATTCGAGAATGTGCGTCTCCACGATCGAATCGACCGGGCAGCTTTCCTCGCAGAAGCCGCAGAAGATGCACTTGGTCAAATCGATGTCGTAGCGCGTGGTGCGGCGCGTGCCGTCGGCGCGCTGGTCCGATTCGATGGTGATCGCAAGCGCGGGGCAAACGGCTTCGCACAGCTTGCAGGCGATGCAGCGCTCTTCGCCGTTCTCATAGCGGCGCAGCGCGTGCAGGCCGCGAAAGCGTGGGCTGAGCGGCGTCTTCTCCTCGGGGAATTGCACGGTGATCTTGCGGGCGAACATGTACTTCCCCGTGATCGCCATGCCCTTGAAAAGCTCCCACAGCGCGAAGCTGCGGACGAAGTCGCCAAAGGAAAAATTGGATGTTGCTACAGCGGACATGTCAGTTGCTCCCATTCGCGGCAGCCGTGGAACCGGCTTTGCCGGGCCACTGGCTGCGCCCCTTGAGGGGAGGCGCCACAGGCGCTTCGGGGTGGACCATATCTATTTCCAGATGTTGTAAGGGGTTTGCATCCAGAGACCCACAACCACGAGCCACACCAAGGTGACCGGGATGAAGATCTTCCAGCCCAGGCGCATGATCTGGTCGTAGCGGAAGCGCGGGAACGTCGAGCGCACCCACAGGAACACGGTGACGACGCAGAAGGTCTTGATGCCCAGCCAGATCCAGCCGGGGATGAAGTCGAGCGCGGCAAACGGCGACAGCCATCCGCCCAGGAACATGGTGACCGCGAGGATCGAGACGAGCCACATGTTCGCGTATTCCGCGAGGAAGAACATCGCGAAAGACATGCCCGAGTACTCGATCATGTGGCCGGCGACGATTTCCGATTCGCCTTCGACCACGTCGAAAGGCGCGCGGTTGGTTTCAGCCATGCCGGAGATGAAGTACACGCCTGCGATCGGCAGCAGCGGCAGCCAGTTCCACGAGAAGAAGTTCCAGCCGTGCGCCGCGCCGAAGCCCTTGGCCTGGCTCATGACGATGTCCGTCATGTTCAGCGAGCCGGTAACCATCAGCACGACGACAAGCGCGAAGCCCATCGCGATTTCGTAGCTCACCATCTGCGCCGATGCGCGCAGCGCGCCGAGGAAGGCGTACTTCGAGTTCGACGCCCAGCCCGCGATGATCACGCCATACACCTCGATCGAGGTGATCGCCATGAGGAACAGCAGGCCCGCGTTGATGTTGGACACCGCGACATCGGGGCCGAACGGCATCACGGCCCACGCAGCAAGCGCAGGCATGATGGTCATGATCGGGCCGAGGTAGAAAAGGCTCTTGTTCGCTGCGCTGGGAAGAATGATTTCCTTCGTGATCAGCTTGAGCGCATCCGCAATCGGCTGCAGCAGGCCGGAAGGCCCGACGCGGTTCGGGCCGACACGAATCTGCGTGAAGCCGATGGCCTTGCGCTCCCACAGCGTGAGGTAGGCCACCGCACCCATCAGCGGCAGGACCACGATGATGATCTTCACCAGCGCCCAGACGATGGGCCAGCCTGCGGCCGTCCACCACGGCGCGGCGACGAGGCCGTTGCCGAAGTTGTAGATGCCGTCGATCATGCCGGCACTCCTTCCTGCGTGACAGAAGCAAGGCGCGCCACTTGCCCGTCGGCCGTGAGTTGCAGCGCGGGCGCTCGGCGCACGATCGAATCGAGCTGGTAGATCGTCGCAGTGGCCGGCTGCCCCGCGCGCATGCCGAGATCGACGGCTGCGCTCGTGGCGTTGTTCAGCAGCTCGCCTTGCACGAAGGCTTCTTTCGCGTCCTTCTCGCCGCGCGCGGCCACCAGCACCTCTTGCGCGGATTCGTAGTCGAACCCGGGCAGGCCCAGCATGTTCGCGAGCACGCGCAGCACCTTCCAGCCCGGTCGCGTGTCAGCCAGCGGCTTCACGACGGCGTGGAACGACTGCACGCGGCCTTCGGCATTGACGAAGGTGCCGGGCGTTTCGGTCCACGGCGCGATGGGCAGCAGCACGTCGCTGAATTCCATGTTCGCCTTGAAGGGGCTCAGCGTGACGACCATCTCTGCCTGGTCGAGAGCCGCCTGGGCCCTGGCGCCTGCGGCCGAATCGAACTCGGGCTCGTTGTTCAGGAGGATGACGCCCTTGAGACCGCCCGCAAGCATCTGGCCGGCGTTGAGGCCGCCTTCGCCGGGCATCGCGTTCACGATTTGCGCGCCGACGGTGTTTGCGGCTTCGGTGAGATAGCCGACCGTCGCGCCCGTCTGCTGGCCGATCCAGTTCGCGAGCGCAAGCAATGTCGACGCGTTTTCGTGATGCGCGGCGGCGTTGCCAAGCAGGATCGCCTTGCGCTCACCGGCGAGCAAAGTCTTCGCGAGAGACTTCGCGACGTCCGTCGCATTGCCCTTCGCAGGCGCCGATGCGCCCTTCTCTGCGGCGACCGCAGCGGCGACGTCGGCTAGCGCCTGCGCCCAATCGGATGCGGGAACGATCTGCGATGCGGCCATCGTCATCGCCCAGTCGTTCGCCTGATCATGAATGACCGCGACCTTGGCACCCTTGCGCGTTGCCGCGCGAACGCGCAGCGCGAAGAGCGGATGGTCCTTGCGCAGGTTCGATCCGATGACCAGCGCTCCTTGCAGGTTGGAAAGCGACGAGATGCTCGTGCCCAGCCAGCGCACGCCCTCTTTCCTGGCGAACTGCGCGTTGCGCAGGCGATAGTCGATGTTCTCCGAACCGAGCTCTCGCACCAGCTTGCCGGCGAGGAACAGCTCCTCGACCGTGCTGTGCGGGCTGACCAGCGCACCGATCGCCTTGGCGCCGTGTTCGGCCTTGATGTTCTTCAGGCCGTGCGCGACGTACTCGAGTGCGGTCTGCCAATCGACCGTCTTCCACTCGCCGCCTTGCTTGAGCATCGGCGCGGTGAGGCGGCTGTCTTCGTTCAGCGCTTCGTACGAGAAGCGGTCGCGGTCGGCGAGCCAGCATTCGTTGACGCTCTCGTTTTCGAGCGGCAGCACGCGCAGCACGACGTTGTTCTTCACCTGCACGATGAGGTTCGCGCCGGTGGAGTCATGCGGGCTGACCGACTTGCGGCGCGACAGCTCCCACGGACGGGCCTGGTAGCGAAAGGGCTTGCTCGTGAGCGCGCCGACCGGGCACAGGTCGATCATGTTGCCGGAGACTTCGCTGTCGATCGTGTCGCCGAGCACGGTGGTGATCTCGCTGTGCTCGCCGCGGTGGATCATGCCGAGCTCCATCACGCCCCCGATCTCCTGGCCGAAGCGAACGCAGCGCGTGCAGTGGATGCAGCGGCTCATCTCTTCCATCGAGATCAGCGGGCCGACATCTTTATGCAGCACGACGCGCTTTTCTTCCTCGTAGCGCGAGGCCGAGCCGCCGTAGCCCACGGCGATGTCCTGCAGCTGGCATTCGCCGCCCTGGTCGCAGATCGGGCAATCGAGCGGATGGTTGATGAGGAGGAACTCCATCACCGACTGCTGCGCCTTCACGGCCTTGTCGCTCTTCGTGCGGACGATCATGCCGTTCGTCACGGGCGTGGCGCACGC
>DATJJL010000211.1:0-6727 GCA_035492155.1 Ramlibacter sp.
TGAACATCATGCCGAGCATCAGCAGCGTGCGCATCGCGCGCCACGGGCCGAGGCCGCTCGTGCGAAGAATCGTGTATTCGGAGCTTTGCGCGAGCCGCGCCATCACGAAGATGGTGCCGATCAGAACGGCGATGGGCAGCAGCTCGTAAAGGTGGCTGGGCACCATCAACGTCACGTACGCGAAGGCCTGCGTGAGCCGGTACGCGCCCGCGCCGCGGCTGACGTTCGGCAGCTCGTCGACCAGGTCGAAAAAGTAAAAGAGCGCGAGAAAGCCGAAGGTGACGAACACCACGGCGCCCAGCACTTCGCGATAGATCAGGCGGCGGATCGTCCTCACGCTTGCGCTTCCCCGTTCAGTCGCTTGGGCACGCGCGCGAAGCTCCAGTTGTTGTGCTGCTTGGCGAGCCACAGGCCGGCAAGCAAAAGCACGCCGCCGTGCAACGCGAGGATGAACCCCGCGAAGCTGGCGCGGCCGGTGGTCACCCAGCTTTGGCCGATGTTGAGCATGTTGTAGTAAACGACGAAGGCGAAGAGGGCAAAGATCAGGTTGCCGCTTCGTCCCGCACGCGGGTTCACGTTGGAAACGATCACGGCGATGACGATGAAGTTGAATGCGGCGAACGCCAGGCCCAGCCGCCAGCCAAGCTCGCCGAGGTTGATGGGCGTCGGATCGAGCATCAGCGTCAACGTGGACTTTGTCTTGGCGGGTGCGTTGTCGCGCGAAGCAGGGTCGTTCGAGCCGACGCGCGCCGCGTATTCCTCGAATTCGCTTACCCGCATTTCCTTCGGGCCGCTGCTCTTGGTCTCGAGCTGCTGGCCATTGCCCAGCAGCAGGAACTGGTTCGGGCCGATGTCGACGATCTTGCCGCTCTTGGCGGCCGTCACGGTTTCGCGGCCGTGTTCGTTCGTGGCGATGAAGATGTTCTTGCCCGACTTGTTGTCGGGCGTGTCCTTGTCGAGGAAGAACACGCGCGTGCCGCTCGCGGATTCCTGGAACTGTCCGGGCGCGACGCGTTCGAGATCGCCGCGTCGTCCGTAGCGGTCTTTCAGCTCCTCGGTCTGCGTGTTGGCCCATGGCCAGACGACCAGCGCGAGAACAGTGACGACCAGGAGCACCGGCCACGCGAAGCGAAACAGCGGAGAAAGAAACGACGAGAGGCCGCGGCCTGCGCCGAACCAGATCACCGTTTCGCTGTCGCGGTACATGCGCGACAGCGTGCCCACGATCGCGATGAACAGCGACAGCGTGAGCAAAAGCGGCATGTAGCCGATGACGCCGTAGCCCATCACCATGAGGATGTCCTCGGGGTTGAAAGTGCCGCGGTTGGCGAGGTTGAGCGTGCGCACCAGCGTCATCGTCATCACGATCGTCACGAGCACCACGAGGCTCGCGCCGAAGCTGCGCGCAAGTTCGCGGCGCAAGGACGAATGGAATAACATCGCGCGTTCCGGCCCTACCGGGCCTCATGTCGAACCAAAAGAGAGACAAGGATTATGGACTTCCAGCTCAAGACCCTGGACGGGGCGAGTGCGGCAAAAGAAAAATGCGATGCGATCGTCCTCGTGGTTCCGGAGGGCTACAAGCCCGGCAAGGATCCGCTGTCCAGGTTGGCCGCCGATGCGATCAAGGCCGGCGATCTCGACCCGAAGCCCGGCAAGCTGCTGCACGCGTACAAGCCTGCAGGCATCGTCGCTACGCGCGTGATCCTCGCGGGTGCCGGCGACGGCTCGGCCCGCCGTGTGCACGCGGCCATCTGCGCTGCAGCCGGCTCGCTGCGTTCGGTCAGCACCGTCAAGCGCCTTGCTGTCGTGCTTCCGCAGGGTGCGGGCGACGATCTCGTGCGTGCTGCCGTCACGGCAACGGCCGAAGCTTCGTATGTTTACGTGGTCACCAAGTCCAAGCCCGAAGGCCGCGAGATCGGCACCATCATCATCGGCGTGCCCGACGCCGCGCCTGCGCGCAAAGCGTTCGAGTCCGCCAAGGCGGCCGCAACAGGCATCGAATTCGCTCGCGAGCTCGGCAACCTGCCGCCCAATCTCGCCACGCCCACACGCCTGGGCGAAGAGGCGAAGAAGCTCGCAAAGACCTACGGCTTCGGCTGCGAGGTGCTCGGCCCGAAGGAGATCGCCAAGCTGGGCATGGGCGCTTTCATGGCCGTTGCGCAGGGCTCGGAGCAGCCCGCGCGCTTCATCGTCCTCGAATACAAGGGCGGCGCTGCGAACGAAGCGCCTGTCGTCCTCGTGGGCAAGGGCATCACCTTCGATTCCGGCGGCATCTCCATCAAGCCCGCGCCGGAGATGGACGAAATGAAGTTCGACATGTGCGGCGCCGCCAGCGTGCTCGGCACCTTCCGCTCGATCGGCGAGAGCAAGCCGCGCGTGAACGTGGTGGGCCTCATCCCCTCGTGCGAGAACCTGCCGGACGGCCGGGCCGTGAAGCCGGGCGACATCGTCAAGACGATGAGCGGCCAGACCGTGGAGATCCTCAACACCGACGCCGAAGGCCGCCTGATTCTTTGCGACGCGCTCGCCTATGCCGAGCGCTACAAGCCCGCAGCCGTGATCGACATCGCCACGCTCACGGGTGCCTGCGTCGTGGCCCTGGGCTTCATCCGCAGCGGCCTGTTCTCGCCGGACGACAAGCTCGCCCAGGATTTGCTCGATGCCGGCGAGCAAACGCTCGATTACGCCTGGCGCATGCCGCTGGACGATGAATACGCCGAGGGCCTGAAGACCAATTTCGCGGATGTCGCGAACGTCACCGGCGGACGCTGGGGCGGGGCGATCAGTGCCGCGAAATTCCTGCAGCGCTTCACGTCCAAGTACAAGTGGGCGCACCTCGATGTGGCAGGCACGGCGTCCAAGGGCGGCCCGCAAAAGGGATCGACCGGCCGGCCCGTGGGCCTGCTTTACCAGTACGTGCTGTCGAAGTCCAAGCCTTCCGCCAAATCGAAGCGCGCGTGACCGGCGTCGAGTTCCACTTCAACGCGCCCGACAAGATGGGCTACGCCTGCCGCTTGCTGCGCAAGGCCGCGGCCCGGGGCGCGAAAGTGGCCGTCACGGGCGAGAGCGAATTCCTGCGCGAGCTCGACATCGTGCTGTGGACGTTTGCACCGCTCGAATTCATCCCTCATTGCACGGCGTCGGCGCCGGCGAACATGCTGGACGCGACGCCCATCGTCCTGTGCCCCGGCTTGCGCGAGGCGCCCCATCAAGACGTGGCGGTGAACCTCGGCAGCGAGGTGCCCGAAGGTTTCGAGCGCTTCGGGCGCCTCATCGAGGTTGTCGCGGTCGACGAGGACGACCGCGTCCATGCCCGCCGCCGCTGGCAGCATTACAAGTCGCGCGGCTACGAGCTCAAGCGCATCGACCTCGAGCTGAAGGAGGCTTGATGGCCGGCCGCACCCCGCCCAAATTCGTGCCGACGCTGACCGAAGTGGTCCGCGGCGGTGCGCCGGCCCGCGCCGAAGAATCCGCCAGCCAGGAGCAGCTGGTGCAGCGCGTCATGCAAAGGGTGGATATGGCGCTGGAGCGGCGCCTGCGCGAATCGATCGCCGCCGCGGTGCTCGAACAGACCCGCGCCCTGGGCCCGATCCTGCGGGAAGAGATCGAGCTTGTGGTGCGCGAGGCCGTGTCCCGCGCGTTCGCGGACGAGATTGCCGCAGGTCAAAAAACGCGCAAGTAATCGGCCGCCGCAACCCGGCACTGCGGGTTATCCCCTTCATCGGATCGCACGCGCTAGACGTTTCCCTATGGCCCGGGTGCGGTTTTTGCGATATTGTTCGCGCCCGTTGAGTCCACGAGATTCTTCATTCCAATTCCTACCTGGAGGTTCCCCTATGCAAATGAAATACAAGCTCACGGTGGTCGCAGCGCTCGCAGCGATCGGCTCGATCGCACTGGCGCAAGAAGCGGTCGTGAAGATCGGCAGCGTCGCCCCGATGTCCGGCCCGCAGGCGCACTACGGCCGCGACAACGACAACGGCGTTCGCATGGCCATCGAGGATCTCAACGCCAAGGGCGTGACGATCGCGGGCAAGAAGGTGAAGCTCGAGGTCCAGACGGAAGATGACGCCGCCGATCCGAAGCAGGGCACCGCCGTGGCGCAGAAGCTGTGCGACAGCAAGGTCGCCGGCGTGGTCGGCCACCTGAACTCGGGCACGACGATCCCGGCCTCCACGATCTATCACAACTGCGGCATCCCGCACATCACCGGCGCCGCGACGAACCCCGCGCTCACCAAGCCCGGCTACGACACGACGTACCGCATCATCGCGAACGACAACGCGCTGGGCGCGAACCTCGCCCTGTACGCCGCCGACAAGCTGAAGCTGAAGAAGGTCGCCGTCATCGACGACCGCACGGCTTACGGCCAGGGCGTCGCCGAAATCTTCGCCAAGACCGCCAAGTCCAAGGGCATGCAGGTCGTGGCCCAGGAGTACACGACCGACAAGGCCACCGACTTCATGGCGATCCTGACCTCCATCAAGGCCAAGAACCCCGACGCGATCTTCTACGGCGGCATGGACGCACAAGGCGGCCCGATGCTTCGCCAGATGGAGCAGCTGGGCATGACGAACGTCAAGTTCTTCGGCGGCGACGGCATCTGCACGACGGAAATCGCCAAGCTCTCCGCTGGCGCCAAGACGCTGAACAACACGATCTGCGCGGAAGGCGGCTCGGCGATTGCCAAGATGCCCGGTGGCGCCGAGTGGAAGAAGCGCTACGACGCCAAGTACCCCAACCAGTTCCAGATCTACAGCCCCTACACGTACGACGCGACCTTCGTGCTCGTCGAAGCGATGAAGAAGGCCGGCTCCACGGATCCGAAGAAGTACATCCCCGAGCTGAAGAAGACGAACTTCAAGGGCGTGACGGGTGTCATCCAGTTCGAGCCGAACGGCGAGCTGAAGAACGCCGCCACGACGCTGTACACGTACAAGGACGGCAAGAAGGAAGCGCTCGAATAATCGAGTCCCGGTGCCCGTCGCACAAGCCGCCTTCGGGCGGCTTTTTTCTTGCGCGACTCACATCCGCTTTCAGGAGTTCGGCTAATCGGCGTGTAGGCACGATAAGCCTGTTCCTGTAGGCATGAGCCTACAACCCGCGCCGGCATTGGGTTTGCAGGCGATGGGGTTTTTTCTCCGGTTGTAGCTGCGAACCCATCCCGGTAATCTGCGCTGCGATTGTTGCCGAGATCAGGCAGGCTCATCTATTGGGGATACAGCATGGAAGTCGTAGCGAAGTTGCCCACGCCGGATCAACAGGGCAGTGAGTTGAAACAGGTGCTCAAGGCCTTGAGCGCTTTTCGACGCGGCGAAGCAGGCGTGACGCTGCCCACCGAATGGGACGGGATCCACGGAAAGATCGCCGCCGAATTCAACGACCTCACCGCGCAAGCCGCACGCATGTCGAACCGGCTGCAGTCGCTCGACCCGAGCAGCCGCAGCACCGCGAAGGCGAACCGGCGCCTGTCCGATGACAAGCTGACCGGCTTCTGGCAGCAGGATGTCGCCGCGGTGAACACGATCATGGATCACTGTGAGGTTCTTTCGTCGAACACGCGCACGCTGCTCTCGGCCCTCACCGACCTGAAGAAAGGCAATCCGCAGGCGCAACTGCCGCAGGACTGGACGGGTGTGTTCGGCAAGGTGGCCGACGCTTTCAACGACGTCGTCTCCGACAACTTGCGCATGTCGCACGAACTTGCGCGCCTGTCGCGCGTGGTGGGCAAGGAAGGCAAGCTGAAGGAACGCGCCGTCGTGCCCAACGCGAGCGGCTTCTGGCGAGACAGCGCCGACTCCATCAACTCGCTGATCGGCGACCTCGTGCACCCGACATCCGAGGTGGCGCGCGTGATCGGTGCCGTGGCCCAGGGCGATCTCACGAAATCGATGGCGCTGGAAGCGGATGGGCGACCGCTCGAAGGTGAGTTCCTTCGCACCGCGATGATCATCAACAAGATGGTGCAGCAGCTGGGCACCTTCTCCGCCGAAGTGACGCGTGTGGCGCGCGAGGTGGGCACCGAAGGCCGCCTCGGCGGCCAGGCCGATGTGCAAGGCGTGGCCGGCACGTGGAAGGACTTGACCGACTCCGTGAACTTCATGGCGTCAAACCTCACCGCGCAGGTGCGAAACATCGCCGACGTGACGAAGGCCGTGGCAGCGGGCGATCTCTCGAAGAAGATCACGGTGGACGTGAAGGGCGAAATCCTCGAGCTGAAGAACACGATCAACACCATGGTGGACCAGCTCTCATCGTTTGCCTCGGAAGTGACTCGCGTGGCGCGCGAAGTCGGTACCGAAGGAAAGCTCGGTGGACAGGCCGATGTGCAAGGCGTGGCCGGTACGTGGAAGGACTTGACCGACAACGTGAACTTCATGGCCTCGAACCTCACGGGCCAGGTGCGGAACATTGCCGACGTGACGACGGCCGTGGCTGCCGGTGACCTTTCCAAGAAGATCACGGTGGACGTGAAGGGCGAGATGCTCGAACTGAAGAACACCATCAATACGATGGTGGACCAGCTGTCATCTTTCGCTTCGGAAGTCACTCGCGTCGCACGCGAAGTCGGTACCGAAGGAAAACTCGGCGGCCAGGCTCAAGTGAAGGGTGTCGCCGGCACGTGGAAAGATCTTACGGACAACGTGAACTTCATGGCGAATAACCTCACGACGCAGGTCCGGAACATCGCAGAAGTTACAACCGCTGTCGCGAATGGCGATCT
>DATJJL010000212.1:0-2738 GCA_035492155.1 Ramlibacter sp.
GGGCTGTCCTCGGGCATCACTTCACCGGTGATGGGATGAATGCCCTGCGCGAGCGTGTCGATCATCCGGCGCGCGGCTTGAAGTTCCATGATTCCTCCTTGTGTGTGACGAGATGCTGTATTCATGTACAGCCCGCCTGCAACGCAAGTGCCCGTGCGGGCGTTGACGTGCATGGCCGTTGACCGGGTTCACCCCCGCCTCGAATGCTGCGCGTGCTTTCTCGAAGCGAACGGCGGACGCAGCGACGCATGCCGGCGTGCGCGCGCTCGTCACGGCTTGTTGGAATTAACCGACACCACGACATTACAAGGCGGCGCAAACTCCGCCGCATGAAAAGGCTCTGGGACATCTCCCCGCCGGTGTACGCGGGCGCGCCGGTGTTTCCGGGCGACACGGCGTACACGCAGGAGTGGACCGCGCAGCTCGCACCCGGATGCCCCGTGAACGTCAGCCGCATGACGTTGTCGCCTCACGTTGGCGCGCACGCCGACGCGCCGCTGCACTACGACAACGAAGGCCGCGCGATCGGCAGTGTTTCTCTCGACGCGTACATCGGCCCGTGCCGCGTGATCCACGCAATCGGCTGCGGGCCGCTCATCGAGTGGCACCACATCGAACATGCAGCGCGCGACTTGCCTTCGCGCGTGCTCGTGCGAACGTACGAACGCATGCCCGTCGATGCGTGGGATGAGAACCTCACCGCTTACGCGCCGGCGACGATCGAGCGTCTCGCCGAACGTGGCGTGAAGCTCATTGGCATCGACACCGCGAGCATCGACCCGGCGCCGAGCAAGACTCTCGACAGCCACCAGGTGATCCGCCGCCTGGACATGCGCGTGCTCGAGAACCTCTTGCTCGACGAAGTGGCCGAAGGCGATTACGAATTGATCGCCCTCCCCCTGAAACTCACGACGGCCGACGCATCGCCCGTGCGCGCTGTCCTGCGAGAACTTTGACGCAAGAGACATGACGACATTGCAAGACTGCCGCGCGCTCGACGCGAAGGATCCGCTGCGCTCTTTGCGCGATCTCTTCGTGCTTCCGGAAGGCGTGACTTATCTCGATGGCAATTCGCTGGGCGCGATGCCGAAGTCCGTGCCCGATCGCATAGCGCAAGCCGTGAGCGACGAGTGGGCCCAAGGCCTCATCCGCTCATGGAACACCGCGGGCTGGTACGACATGCCGCAGCGCATCGGCGACAAGATCGCAACGCTGATCGGCGCCAAGCCAGGCGAAGTCGTCGCGACGGACACGACGTCGATCAATCTCTATAAAGTGCTCAGCGCCGCGATGACGATGGCGCAGGCACGCGACGGCGCGCGCAAGACCATCATCAGCGAGCTGAGCAACTTCCCCACCGACCTCTACATCGCGCAGGGGCTGTGCCGCGAACATGGCTTCGAGCTTCGCATGGTCCGCGAAGAAGACATCGGCCCTGCCCTGCAACGCGACGTCGCCGTGCTGATGCTCACGCACGTCAACTACCGCACGGGTGCGATGCACGACATGCGTGCGGTGACTAAAGCAGCGCACGACGCAGGCGTGCTCGTCATCTGGGACTTGTGCCACAGCGCGGGCGCCGTGCCGGTGGATTTGCACGCGGCCGATGCGGACTTCGCAATCGGCTGCGGCTACAAGTACCTCAATGGCGGCCCGGGCGCGCCGGCTTTCGTGTGGGTGCATCCGCGACATCGCAATGCGTTCGAGCAGCCGCTTTCCGGCTGGTGGAGTCATGCGGTGCCTTTCGAATTCACGCCCGACTATCGCCCTGCTGCAGGCATAGCGCGCTACTTGTGCGGCACGCAGCCTGTGTTGTCGATGACGGCGCTCGAGTGCGCGCTCGATGCTTTCATGGCCGCGCAATCGCTCGGCGGAATGGAAGCACTGCGGCGCAAATCGCTCGCTCTCACCGACCTGTTCATCTCGCTCGCCCAAGAGCGATGCGCGAGCGAGGTATTGAATCTCGTCACACCGCGAGACCATGCACGTCGCGGCTCCCAGGTGTGCCTTGCACGAGACGAAGGGGCGTACGCAATCATGCAGGCCTTGATCGCGCGCGGCGTCATCGGTGACTTCCGCGCGCCCGACATCCTGCGCTTCGGCTTCACGCCTATCTACACATCGTTCGAAGACGTGTGGAACGCCGTCGATCACATGAAGCAGGTGTTCGATTCCGGCGAGTGGCGCCGGCCCGAATTCAACCAGAAGCACGCGGTGACCTGATGGACCAGCCCCACACCGATTTCACAGGCGACATGAGCTATGGCGATTACCTGCAGCTCGACAAGATCCTCGATGCGCAGCACCCGCGTTCGCCCGACCACAACGAGATGCTGTTCATCGTGCAGCACCAGACGAGCGAGCTGTGGATGAAGCTGATGCTGCACGAATTGCGTGCGGCGATTGCATGCGTCGCGCGTGACGAATTGGGAAGCGCGTTCAAGATGCTCGCGCGCGTCTCGCGCATCATGGAGCAGCTCGTGCACTCCTGGGACGTGCTCGCCACGATGACGCCGCCCGAGTACAGCGCGATCCGGCCCTATCTCGGCAAGTCCAGCGGTTTCCAGAGTGCGCAATACCGCTGCATCGAATTCGCCCTGGGCAACAAGAACGCGGAGATGCTCAAGCCGCACGAGCACAGGCCCGACCTGCACGCGATGGTGAATTCGTACCTGGAGTCGCCGTCGCTCTACGACGAAGCGCTGCGCCTGCTTGCCGCGCGCGGATTGCCGATTCCC
>DATJJL010000213.1:0-2355 GCA_035492155.1 Ramlibacter sp.
GAGACGAAATCGATCGCGCCCTCTTTCACGCCCCACCAGATCTTGGTGGGCGAGGTCTTCCACGTGCCGTCCATCACTTCCTTGACGGTCTTGATGTAGTACGGGCCCCAGTTGATGACGGCCGAGCCCAGGTGCGCCTTCGGGCCGTAGGCGCTCATGTCGCTGTCCCAGCCGAAAGCGCGCTTGCCGAGCTTTTCGGCCGTCTGCAGCACGGCCGACGAATCGGTGTTCTGCATCAGGATGTCGGCGCCGCCGTTGATCAAGGACGTGGCGGCCTCGGTTTCCTTCGGCGGATTGAACCAGTCGCCCACCCACACCACGCGGGTCTTGATCTTCGGATTGACCGATTGCGCACCCATCGTGAAGCTGTTGATGTTGCGCACGACCTCGGGGATCGGGATCGAGCCGACCACGCCCAGCGTGTTGGTCCTGGTCATCTTGCCCGCGATCACGCCGGCCATGTACGCGCCTTCGTACGTGCGGCTGTCGTAGGCGCGCATGTTCTCCGCGCTCTTGTAGCCGGTGGCGTGCTCGAACTTGACGTTGGGGCTGTCCTTCGCGACCTTCAGCATGGGCTCCATGTAGCCGAAGGTGGTGCCGAAGATGAGCTTGTTGCCCTGCGACACCATGTCGCGGAACACGCGCTCGGCATCCGCGGCCTCGGGCACTTTCTCGACGAAGGAGGTCTGCACCTTGTCGCCGAATTCCTTTTCCACTGCCTTGCGGCCGTTGTCGTGCGCGAAGGTCCAGCCGCCGTCGCCCACCGGGCCGACATAGGCGAACGCCACCTTGAGCGGCTCTTTCTTCGGAGCGGACGCCGCAGCGGTGGGTGCGGGCGCAGCAGCCGGCGCAGGCGCTTCGCTCTTGCTGCAGGCGGCGAGCGTGCCGGCCGCAATGGCGCAAAGCGCGGTGAGCTTCAACATCGAACGCTTCTTCATGTCCATCGGGATTCCTTCTCCGGGGGTGTGCGAGTGAAAGGCGATTATGTCGTTATCGGCCTTCGCCCGACAAGGCGCGCTCCACCTTCCATGTCCCCCGCGCCGGGAGGGCGCTCCTCCTTTACTTACAGGTGAAGCGCGCCTTGCCGGCCGAAGGCTGGACGCAGCCGTTGTGCGCAACGAGTGATGCACAACGCGCGCGTCCAGGTTCGCGGACGCCCTGTGGCCGGATCACGGAAGTAAAGGCGGAGCTCGCGATCGGCCGTTCAGGCCGATTGCGGCGGGGGACATGGAGTGATCCGGCCACAGGGCGGCCGCGAACCCGCCAACGACGCTACGACCCCGGATAAAACGGCTTGCCCAACGAAGCCGGCATGTTGATGCGGATCCAAGCCGGGTTGCGCGAGATGAGTGCGAGAACGACGACGGTGGCGATGTACGGCAACATCGTGAGGAACTGGCTCGCGATGTCGACACCTGCGCCTTGAAGCTGGAACTGGAGCATCGTCACGCCGCCGAAGAGGTACGCGCCGAGCAGCACGCGCATCGGCCGCCACGTGCCGAAGGTGGTGAGCGCCAGCGCGATCCAGCCTTTGCCCGCGACCATGCCCTCCACCCACAGCGGCGTGTAGACGATGGAGAGGTACGCACCGGCCAATCCGCACAGCGCACCGCCCGCGATGACCGCCGCAAAGCGGATCCATCGCACCGGATAGCCGAGCGCGTGCGCCGACGACGGGTTCTCGCCGACGCTGCGCAGCACGAGCCCGGCGCGAGAGCGATCGAGAAACCAGATGAGCGCGACGACCAGCGCGATGGCGAAATACACCATCGGGTGCTGGCGGAAAAGAGCAGGCCCCGCCAAGGGAATGTCGGAGAGAAACGGAATCTCGAAATGCGGCCGCTCGGGCAGGCGCTGCTGGACGTACTTGATGCCCGCGAAGGCGGAGAAGCCCGCGCCGAACAGGCTCAGCGCGAGGCCGGTGGCGTACTGGTTGGTGTTCAGCCAGATCACAAGCACGCCGAAAGCGGCGGCAAGAACGGCTCCTGCACCGATGCCCGCTGCGAAGCCAAGCCAGTCGCTCCCGGTGTGCACCACGGCCGCGAAGCCCGCGATGGCGGCGCACAGCAGCATCCCTTCCGCACCGAGGTTGACGATGCCGGCCTTCTCGTTGATCAACAGGCCCAGCGACGCGAGCGCGAGCACCGTGCCGGCGTTGAGCGTGGCTGCGATGAGCAGTGCGTAGGTGTCCATCATCACTTCAACAGCCGAACGCAGAGGTCGCAGAGCATTCGCAGAGAGCGCCGAGAGATTTTTTCATCAGTGCCTCTGTGCCCTCTGCGATTTCTCCGCGCCCTCTGCGTTCGGCAGTAGCTTTGGCGTTATCCATCGAACCCGATAGGCAATGAGCGTGTC
>DATJJL010000214.1:0-6770 GCA_035492155.1 Ramlibacter sp.
ATCGGCAAGGACGCGCAGGACGAATACGGCGCCGCCAGCCAGCAGAAAGCGTGCGCCGCGCAAGAGGCGGGCAAGTTCAACGACGAGATCGCACCGATCACCGTGAAGGCCGGCGTGGCCGACGCAGTGCTGGGCCTGATCACCAAGGAAGTGACGGCCTCCAAGGACGAAGGCCTGCGCCCCGGCACGACGAAAGAAGGCATCGCAGGCATCAAGCCCGCGCTGCCCGGCGGCGTCGTTACCGCCGGCAATGCGAGCCAGTTCTCCGACGGTGCCGGTGCATGCGTCATCGTGAGCGAGGAGTTCGCTGCCAAGAACAAT
The DNA here is from genome assembly GCA_035492155.1 of Ramlibacter sp. GTDB lineage: Bacteria > Pseudomonadota > Gammaproteobacteria > Burkholderiales > Burkholderiaceae_C > Ramlibacter. Next base: position 322 of record DATJJL010000214.1, read on the forward strand.
CTCAAGCCGTTGGGTCGCTTCCTCGGTTTCGCGGTGGCGGGCTGCGAGCCCGACGAGATGGGCATCGGCCCTGTGTACGCGGTGCCCAAGGTGCTCAAGCGCCTGGGCCTGAAGGTGAGCGACATCGACTTGTGGGAGCTGAACGAAGCTTTCGCGGTGCAGGTGCTTTATTGCCGCGACAAGCTGGGCATTCCGGCGGATCGCTTGAACGTCAATGGCGGCGCGATTGCAGTGGGCCACCCGTACGGCGTGTCGGGCCAGCGCCTGACGGGTCACGCGCTGATTGAAGGCAAGCGGCGCGGCGCGAAGAAGGTCCTCGTCACGATGTGCATCGGCGGCGGCATGGGCGCGGCGGGCGTGTTCGAGGTTCTGTAGCGCGGCGCCGCTGACAAGAAAAGGCAAGGCTGCGTTCGAACTGACAAGAAACCGAAAACTCGTTAGTATTCAAGTACTTCCACGCTCGATTTCTTGTCAGTGGCTTCCTCCTCTCCGGCGTCCGCGGCCACCCGGCTCCTGGGGCTTTTGAACGCCGCAGGGCCTGCAGGTCTTGCTCCCGACGAACTCACCCGCAAGCTTCGCAAGATCAGCCGGTCAACTGTGAACCGGCGGCTGGCGGAACTTGTCAAGGCAGGTGCAGTGCGAAGCATGGGCTCCGGCCGGTCGACGCGATACGTGTCCGCATCGCCTCTGACGCGCGTCGATATCGACGCTTACTTCGATTCACCTGCATCGCAGCGGCCTGTTGCGATATTCAAGGAACAATTGCTCGCCGAGCATCCCGGCATGGACAAGGATGTCGCGCGGCGCTGCGCTGCGATCCAGGCGATTGCAACACCGGTGGACAAGCGCTTTCTCACCAGATTCCTGGTGGACTTTTCCTGGGGATCGTCGGTGCTCGAAGGCAGCACTTATTCGGCGCTCGATACAGAGGCGTTGATCCAATACGGGCAGAAGAACAAGAACAAACCCACGGCAGATGCGGTTCTCGTGCTCGATCACAAGACGGCCGTCGAGTACATGTGGAAGCATCGCGAGCTCACGGTCGAGAACGTCTGCGCCATGCATGCGCTGGTGACGGACGACCACGGGGTGCCCGACGCGGCGGATTCGGACCACTTTCTGCCCGAGCACCAGCGGGGCAGGCCGCGCGAATACGAGGAAGTGAATCTCGGTTCTTCCGCGTACTTGCCGCCCTTCCGCCCGGGCGAGGGTTTTGCGAAAAGCGCATTGGACGAGATCGTCGAGCGCGCACGCAAGCTTCATCCGGTCGATGCGGCGCTGTACCTCATCACTCGCATTCCTTATGTGCAAGTCTTCGCGAACGGCAACAAGAGGGCGTCGCGGCTGGCCGCCAACACCGCGCTCCTGGCGGGCGGGCTGCTGCCGTTTTCGTTCGCCGATGTCGACAAGGCGGACTACATCCGCGGCATGGCGGCGTTCTACGAGCTGGGCAGCACGCTCGTGATGGAGCAAACCTTCATCGACGGCTATGTGCGGTCCGTCATTCGGGGCAGCGACATTCCCATCGCGATGCGCACTCACGGTTTCGATGTCGACGCCATCGCACCAGAACTCGCGGACTTCGTGCGAACTGGGCGAAAACCCGCCGATGAGCGGGCACGGGTGTTCATCGCGTCACCTCGATGACGCGCAATCACATCGCCGTGGCGTATCCTGCCTGGCATGCAACTGCGGCTCACTCTGGACTTCCTTCTTTACGACTGGCTTCGCGCGGATGAGCTCGGTGCGCGCAGCCGTTTCGCCGACCATTCGCGCGAGACTTTCGACGCGGTGCTCGACACCTGCGAGCGCATCGCGCGCGAGAAGTACGCGCCTTTCAATCGCACTGTCGACACCGACGAGCCGCGCTTCGACGGCGAAAAGGTGATCCTGCCGGCAGCGACGAAGGAAGCGTGGAAGGCCTATGCCGAATCCGGCATGCTCTCCGCCGCGCAGGATTACGACATCGGCGGCATGCAGTTGCCGTACACCGTCGAGGCGGCGGCAGGCGCATTCTTCGCCGTGTCGTCGGTGAGCATCGGCGGCGGGCTGCTCACGGTGGGCAATGCGAACCTGCTGATGGCGCACGGCACCGATCTGCAAAAGCAGGTGTTCGCGCTCAACGAATTCAATGGCCGCTTCTCGGGCACGATGTGCCTGTCGGAGCCGCAGGCGGGCTCGTCGCTGTCGGACGTCGCCACACGCGCGGTGCCTGATGGCGATGAATTCGAATCCGATCCGCTCGGGCCGCGCTATCGCCTCACGGGCAACAAGATGTGGATCTCGGCCGGCGAACACGAGCTCACCGAGAACATCGTGCATCTCGTGCTCGCGAAAATTCCGGGGCCGGATGGCAAGCTCGTGCCGGGCACGCGCGGCATTTCGCTTTTCATCGTGCCGAAGAAGCTCGTCGATGCCCAAGGCCAACTCACCGGCGAGCGCAACGACGTCGCTCTTGCAGGCCTCAACCACAAACTTGGCTGGCGCGGCACGACCAACACGCTGCTGAATTTTGGCGAAGGAAAGTACGCCGTGCGCGGCAAGGCCGGCGCGATCGGCTATCTCGTCGGCAGGCCCGGTGAAGGATTGCGCTGCATGTTCCACATGATGAACGAGGCGCGCATCGGTATTGGCATGGCCGCCTCTGCGTTGGGCCTCGCGGGCTATTACGCATCGCTCGACTACGCGAAGAATCGCCCGCAAGGGCGGCCCGTCGGGCCCGCAGGCAAAGACTCATCGCAGCCGCAGGTTCGCATCATCGAACACGCCGACATCAAGCGCATGCTGCTCGCGCAGAAGTCGTATTGCGAAGGCGCGCTGGCGTTGATGCTGTATTGCGCGCGGCTCGTCGACGAACAGCACACCGGCGTGCCCGAGCTGGCGGACGAAGCGCGCCTGCTGCTCGAAGTGCTCACGCCCATCGCGAAGAGCTGGCCCTCGGAGTTCTGTCTCGAGGCGAATTCGCTCGCCATCCAGATCCACGGCGGCTATGGCTACACGCGCGATTTTCCGGTGGAGCAATACTGGCGCGACCAACGCCTGAACATGATCCACGAAGGCACGCACGGCATCCAGGCCGCGGATTTGCTGGGCCGCAAGGTGCGCATGGAAGGCGGCCGCGGATTGCAGCTCGTGGCGCAGCGGATGAACGCGACGATAGAACGCGCGATGCAGCGCGCCGATCTTGCCGAATACGCAAATGCGCTGGGCAAGGCGCTGCAGCAGGTGGGCTCGGCCACGAAGGCCGCATGGGCGACCGAAGATCCCGCCGAGGCGCTCGCGAACGCCGTGCCATACATGCAGGCCTTCGGTCACACGGTGATCGCGTGGATGTGGCTCGATGTCGCGCTCTCGATTTCCGCAGGTGCAAGCGAGCCCGCGCACGTTGGGCGCATGGCGGCGACGCGCTACTTCTTTCATTACGAGCTGCCGAAGATCGACGCGTGGCTGAAGGTCGTCGCCTCGCGCGACCCGACGTGCGCGCAAATGCCGCAGGAGGCGTTCTGATGGCGTCCGCTCGCGCGTTGGCCTGGGTCGAGCGAGCTGCGTGGATCTGCATTTACGCGGGCTCTCTTTCCATCGTGCTTGGGATCGTCTCCGGCGAAGTTCATGTGATCGCGGGCTGGTCGCTCGGCGTGCTGGGCGCCATTGCGGTGGTGGCCGGCATCGTGCTGATCGTCGTGAGATCGCGCTTGACCGAAACCGCGCCAACCGGCGCACAATCGTCTCCCACCCAAAACAACCCATGAAGACTCGAACGATCCAGCAACTCTTCGACCTCAGCGGAAAGACCGCGCTTGTCACCGGCGGATCGCGCGGTCTTGGCCTGCAGATGGCGCATGCGCTCGGCGAGGCCGGCGCAAAGATCATGCTCATTGCGCGCAAGGAAGGCGAGCTCGAAGAGGCCGTTGCCGAACTGCAAGCCGCCGGCATCGACGCGCGCTGGATCGCGGCGGATTGCGCGAAGGAAGAAGACATCCGGTCGCTGGCCGACCAGACGCTGGAGCGCATGGGCGACGTGCATATCCTCGTGAACAACGCGGGCGCTGCATGGGGCGCACCTGCGGAGGACCACCCGGTCGAGGCGTGGGACAAGCTGATGAACCTGAACGTGCGCGGCTATTTCATCCTGTCGCAGCACCTCGCGAAGAAGTCGATGATCCCGATGAAGTTCGGCCGCATCATCAACATCGCATCGATCGCAGGGCTCGGCGGCAATCCGCCCGAGATGCAGACGCTGGCCTACAACACGTCGAAGGGCGCGGTCATCAACTTCACACGCGCGCTTGGTGCGGAATGGGGCAAGTACAACATCACGGTGAACGCAATTTGCCCCGGATTCTTCCCGAGCAAGATGACCAAGGGCACGCTGGAGCTCCTGGGCGAAGAAAAGCTGGCGGCGCATGCACCGCTGCAAAGGCTCGGGGACGATGAAGACCTCAAGGGCAGCACCGTGCTCTTCGCTTCCGAAGCCGGCAAGCACATCACCGGGCAATGGCTTGCGGTGGACGGCGGCGTGAGCGTGATCACAGGAGGGTGAACATGACTGGATTCGGCGTCAAGATTCCTTTCGTCGAGCATCTCGGCTTCGAGCTGACGAAGTTCGACGACGGCGATTCGCAGATCGATTTCGAGCCGCGCGCCGAGCACACGAATTCGTTCAACGTCGTGCACGGCGGCGTGTGCATGACCTTGCTCGACGTGAGCATGGCCGCCGCGGCGCGCAGCGTCGACCAGGAGATGGGCGTCGTCACCATCGAGATGAAGACGTCCTTCATGCAGGCCGCGCGCGGCAAGCTCGTCGGCAAGGGCAACCTCATGCACCGCACAGCGACGATGGCGTTTACGCAGGCCACGATCTTCGACGCGGAAGGCAAGGCCTGCGCGCACGCGACGGGCACTTTCAAGTATGTGAAGCGCCTGCCCACCGGGCCCACGAGCGTGAACCCGCTCAACATCATTTCGACCGACTGAGGAGCAACCGACCATGCCGCAAAACAAACAGATTCTGCTGGACAACCGCCCGCAAGGCGAGGCGACCGCATCCAATTTCAAGCTGGTGACGAGCGACACGCCCGCGCTCGCGGACGGCCAGGTGCTGGTGCGTCACCACTACCTCAGCCTCGATCCGTACATGCGCGGCCGCATGAACGACGCGAAGAGCTACGCCGCGCCGCAACCGCTCGGCAAGGTGATGCAGGGCGGGACCGTGGGCGAAGTGGTCGAGAGCAAGTCGCCCGAGTACAAGCCGGGCGACAAGGTCGTTGGCATGGGCGGCTGGCAGCAATACAGCGTGGTCGATGCGGGCCCGGCCGGCATGCTGCGCAAGATTGACACGACGCATGTGCCGATCTCGCATTTCCTCGGCGCCGTGGGCATGCCGGGCGTGACGGCGTGGTACGGCCTCGTGAAGATCATCGAAGCGACAGCAGGGAAGACCGTGGCGGTGAGCGCCGCAACGGGCGCGGTGGGCAGCGCTTTCGGCGCGCTCGCGAAGGCGCGCGGCTGCCGCGCGATCGGCATCGCAGGCGGCAAGGAAAAGTGCGACTACGCCGTGAAGGAGATCGGCTTCGACGCCTGCATCGACTACAAGCAGTTCAAGGACGCGGCTTCAATGTCGGCGGCCATCAAGGAAGCCGCGCCGGATGGCATCGACGGCTATTTCGAAAACGTCGGCGGCATCTCGATGGACGCAGTGATGCTGCGCATGAACGCCTTCAGCCGCATCGCGCTGTGCGGGCTTATCGCGGGTTATGACGGCAAGCCGGTGCCGATGTCGTATCCGCAACTGCTGCTCACCAACCGCATGCGGCTCGAAGGCTTCATCGTGAGCGAGCACATGGACGTGTGGCCGCAAGCGCTGGGCGAGCTCGGGCAGCTCGTGGGCAGCGGCAAGTTCCGCCCGCGCGAATCGGTCGCGCAGGGCATCGAATCGGCACCGGAGGCATTTCTGGGGCTGCTGAAGGGCAAGAACTTCGGAAAGCAGCTCGTCAAGCTCGTTTGAGGGGAACCGCGACAGCTCATCCGTTACAGAACTGGGCATACCGAGGAGGAGTCAGATGCCCAGTCTCAAAATCGACAGCCCTGTAGGTCGGTCGAGAAGTCCCAGTCCCAATCCGAATCCCGTGGTACATGTCACGGGGCCCGTCTCGCTCAGCCCGCAGTCGAGCGCCAGCACGCCGGCGTGCAGCGAGCCAAATTCTCCAAGGAACCCGTCCACGGTTTCAGGCGACACATTCGGCCTGCACTTGAAGGTGCCGGGACCAGTCGCCCATCGCTTGAACCTGCAGGACAGCGGTCCCCTGCTCGATACGTTATTGGACGGACTCGCCCGCGTGGCCGAAGAAGGCCTCGGTGGGGTCCTTCCCGTGCGCGAGGGCAATGACCTTGTCCGGCGCGGCCAGAACGGCGAAGAGGCCGAGAAACTTGCCCGCCGGCGCGACGCTTTT
>DATJJL010000215.1:0-2795 GCA_035492155.1 Ramlibacter sp.
GTCGCCTTCATGCACGAAGATGCGCGCTACGCGCCCGGAGACTTCAGGATAGATATTGATGTTCTCGCCGCTACCCAGGTAGCTCTCGACGATACCGTTCGCAAAGATGCCGTGGTCGTACGGATTGGAAGCGGGAGTGAAAGCTGGCGGCATCGCCTTCCTGGGCAGGCTGGCGAAGACGGCACTGCCCACGGCGAGCACGGCCCCGAGCACTGCCGATCCAAAGATATAGCGCGACTTCATGCGTGCCCCGCTTCGTAACCGGTAATCCTGCCGTCTTCCATGTGCATGATCCGGTCGGCGTATTCGAAGATGCGCGCGTCGTGCGTGACGATCAGGATGCAGCGCTGCGGGTTCAGCACTTTCTCGCGGAGGAACTGCAGGATCTTGCGGCCCGTGTCGCCATCCAGCGACGCCGTCGGCTCGTCGAGGATGAGGAAATCGGGCCGACTGACCAGCGCACGCGCGATCGCCACGCGCTGCTGCTCGCCACCGCTCAGCTTCACGGGTGGCAGCTCGGCGCGGTCGCCCAGGCCGACGATGTCCAGATCCTTGCGACCCTCGGCAAGCGCCATGTCCCAGTCGGCGTGCTTGAGGATCAGCGGGATGGCGACGTTTTCCGCCGTCGTCAGGCGGGGAAACAGGTGATAGTCCTGGAACACGAAGCCGATGGTGTTGAGGCGGAATTCGGCCAGGGTGTCGGCGTCGAGTGCCCACAGATCGACATCCTTCATCTGCACCCGTCCCGCGCTCGGGCGCAAGATGCCTGAAATCATGCTCAGCAAGGTGGTCTTGCCGCTGCCGGAGGGTCCCACGATGAACAGCATTTCCCCGAAACGGGCCTCGAAGCTCGCGCCGCTCACGGCCACGGTTTGGGCGCCCCCGCTCCCGAAGGTCTTGGTGAGGTCGGTGGCGACAATCGCTGTCAATCCCATGACGGGACCTTAGCCGTGCGTCTCAAGGCCATATTGACCACTGTCAATGCATCGAACGGACGGTCTTTTGGCCGTCCGAACGGTGCCACAGGGCCCCAACCGGTTGTATCTTGTCGTCCGGCGCCGTACCCCAGCCCGGAAGGCGTCGCCCTTTCCAACCTTTCGCGGTCCAAACCATGACGGTAGCCGAGCACGCGAACACGCCATCGACTCCCCGCATCCTCGTTGTGGACGATGAGGAGGAGATACGGGCACTGGTCAAACGGTACTTGACTTCACAAGGTTTTGACGTTGCCACGGCGGCGGACGGTGCCCAGCTTCGCGAGGCGCTGCGATCGTCACGGATCGACTTGGTGCTGATGGATCTCGGCCTGCCTGGCGAAGACGGTCTGGACCTCACCCGCTATCTGCACAATCACTGGCAAGGACCCATCATCATCGTCTCGGGCCGCGGCGAATCGGTCGATCGCGTGGTGGGCCTGGAGCTGGGGGCCGACGACTACATCACCAAGCCCTTCGACCTGCGCGAATTGCTGGCACGCGTGCGCAGCGTGCTTCGCCGCACTGCGCGTCCTTCTCCAGGCGAAGCGCAAGAGCCCCCATGCACCCTGGTCTTCCAGGGCTACCGCTTGAACACGAGGTCGCACGAACTGCGAGATGACCATGGGCGCCTGGTGCCGCTGACGACGGGCGAGTACGAGCTGCTCAAGCTGTTTCTCGAACACCCCCATCGCGTGCTGACGCGCAACGACATCATGAGCCAGATCCATGGCCGCGACGCCGGCCCCTTCGATCGCGCCATCGATGTGCAGATCGGTCGACTGCGCCGGAAGATCGAACGCGACCCCACGCAGCCGGCGCTGCTGAAAGCCATACGCGGCACGGGGTACATCCTCACCGAACAGGTGCGGCGCGAATGAGCGGCATGTCGGCGTTCCCAGATCCCGCCGATCTCTTCCGGTCGCTTTTCAATACGGCGCCCGACGCGATGATCGTGGTCGATGACCAAGGCTGCATCGTTTTGGCCAATCCGCAGGCCGAGCGCATGTTCGGCTATGGAACGCTCGAGCTGCACGGCATGATGGTGGAGGCACTCCTGCCTGAGCGGGTACGTGCCGCCCATCAATCGCACCGGGCGCGATACATGTCCAATCCACGCGTGCGGCCCATGGGCGCGGGTTACGAACTGACCGGCGTGCGACAGGACGGACACACCTTTCCCGTGGAGATCGGCCTCAGCCCGCTATCGGCGGGAGAGCACACGCTGTTCGCGGCGTCCATTCGCGATATTTCGGAAACGCAGCGCGCGCGACACGCACTGGTCCGCGCACGTTACGACGCCGCCACCGGCCAGGTGAGTCGCCTGCTTCTGGAGGCTCCGAGCTACGAGCTGGCGATCGACAACGTGCCGTCCCTGGTCGCCAACGCACTCAAGGTCGGTGGCGCCGCCGTCGTATTTCGCGACAGCCATGACCGGGGCTGGCAATGTCGGGCCGCCACGGGCGTGAGCAAGTTGCTTCAGTACAGCCTTTGCCTCGACCTCTCGGAAAGCGACTGGGGTGCAGATGCGCAACGGATCGAGTTTGGCAGCACCGGCATCGAAGGCATGCCGGCGAGCTTTGCGCGCACGCGGGGCACCTTGAGCGACGAGGGCTTTCAGGATGCGGCGCTGGTGCCCTTGCTCGACCGGTACGAAACCATGGGCCTGCTCGTCGTGCTCGCTCGTGAGCAAGGCAGCTTCGACCACGACAAGATGCACTTCCTGCAGTCGGTGGCCAACATGCTGGCGGCCGCCGTCCAGCGCAGTCGCAGCGAGGAGCGGCTTGCCCATGCGCAGCGCCTGGACGCCATCGGGCAGCT
>DATJJL010000216.1:0-6529 GCA_035492155.1 Ramlibacter sp.
CGGCTCCAACGCCCGCGAATGCGCGCGACTGTCTTCCAATCCATCGAGGTCGGCTGGTGCTCGCGAATCCAGAACGCAGTTTCGAAAAATCCGCGACGGCCCTTCGGCACGTAGTCGAGCACGTTGCTGAATTCGGGCATGCCATGCATCAGCGTCGACTTGATCCATTGCGGATGTAAAGCCGCATCGATCATCGTCGACAGCGAAGGCCGCGTCTTCGTCGCCATCGCCCGCGTCGACCATTCGCGGTTGCCGAAGATCTGTGCATTGGTCGTGAGCACCAAAGCCTCGCAGCCGCACGCGTGCGCCCGACGCACCAGGTCCTGCCAGACGTCATCGCCCCCGAAGACGTAGAGCTGCCACCAGTGACGAAGGTTTGCGGTTCGCGCGACGTCTTCCATTCGCTCGTTCGACATCGTGCTTTGCACGAAGGGCACGCCGGAGTCGGCGGCCGCCTGCGCGAGCGCGAGGTCCGCGCCCTGCATGAACAGGCCGTTCAATCCGGTGGGTGCGATGACCAGCGGCACTGGTGCGGGCCGGCCGAGCACGGTGGTCGCGAGCGTCCGGCCCGACACGTCGACCAGTTGCCGCGGCATGAAACGCCAGCCGGCGTAGGCCGTGCGGTCACGCGCGAGGCTCGACTCTTCCTCCGCGCCGCCTTCGAGGTACTCCAGGGCGAAACGCGGCAGACGCCGGTGTGTCATCGCCCGCAGGTCTTCGGCGGTGACCGCACGCTCGACGTTTCGACCATCGTAGAACCGGCGCCGCGGATTGCCGCCCAGCTGCGCCATGGACTCGCGTGGCAACCACATGGTTCCCGGTTTGCCACGAGGACGTGCTCATCCGAGTAACAGCAAGCTCGATATATCGCGATGCGATCTAGATGAGCGATGCCACGACACAGAATTGGATACCGGGAACGACGATCGATGACACGCAATCCACCTGATTTACCTTTGGGCATCGATGTCGCCGCACTTGAGCAGCAACTGCGCTCGACCATCCGGGGCGAGGTGCGGTTCGACGACGGAACCCGCGCGCTCTACGCCACGGATGCGTCGAATTACCGGCAGGTTCCCATCGGCGTGGTGATTCCGCGCAATGCGGATGACGTGGTCGCCGCGGTGGCCGCCTGCCGCGCACACCACGCACCGCTGCTGTCGCGCGGCGGCGGCACCAGCCTGTGCGGGCAATGCTGCAACGTCGCCGTGGTGCTCGATTTTTCCAAGTACATGAATCGCGTGCTCGCCATCGACGAGACCGCGCGCACCGCCATCGTCGAGCCGGGTTGCGTGCTCGACGATTTGCGCGACCAGGCCGCGCTGCATGGCCTGACCTTCGCGCCCGACCCCGCGACGCACAACCACAACACGCTCGGCGGGATGATCGGCAACAACTCGTGCGGCCCGCACTCGGTGATGGGCGGCGAGACGGTGCACAACGTGATCGAGCTTGAGATCCTCACCTACGACGGCCTGAGGATGTGGGTCGGCGGCAAGGAATCGTTCGAGCGCATGCTGCGATGCAGCGACAGCGCTGCCGGGATCGCGAAGCGATTGAAGTCGCTTGCGGACCGCCATGCGCCGCGCATCCGCGAGACCTTCCCACCCATCCCGCGCCGCGTTTCCGGCTACAACCTGCCCGCGCTGCTGCCGGAGAACGGTTTCGACATCGCGAAGTCCCTCGTAGGAAGCGAAGGCACTTGCGTGGTCGTGCTTCAGGCGAAGCTGCGCCTGCTGCCGCGGCCGAAGTGCCGCAGCCTCGTCGTGCTCGGCTACGACTCGGTGGCCGACGCAGGCGACGACGTGCCCGACGTGATGCGCTGCAAGCCGATCGCCCTCGAAGGCATGGATGATCGCCTCGTCGAGGACATGAAGCAGACGCACCTGCACATCGACTACCTCGACCTGCTTCCCGAAGGAAAGGGATGGCTCATCGTGGAGTTCGGTGGCGACACGCAGGATGAAGCCGACGCACGCGCGCGAAAACTGGCCGACACCGTGGGCCGGAAGGACAAGCCGCCTTCGGTCAAGTTCGTGGACGACCCGGTGCAGGAACAGCACATCTGGAAGGTGCGCGAATCCGGGCTCGGCGCCACGGCGCACGTGCCGGGCAAGAAGATCACGTGGGAAGGCTGGGAGGATTCGTCCGTCCCGCCGGAAAAACTCGGCGAGTACCTGCGCAAGCTTCGCCGGCTCTTCGATCGCTATGGCTACGGTTGCGATCTCTACGGACACTTCGGCCAGGGCTGCGTGCACACGCGCATCGACTTCGATCTCGAAACGCAGCCGGGCATCGAGAAGTTCCGCCGCTTCCTGCACGACGCCGCTTCGCTCGTGGTGAGCCTGGGTGGTTCGATCTCCGGCGAGCACGGCGACGGCCAGTCGAAGGCAGAGCTGCTGCCGATCATGTTCGGCCCGGACCTCATCGGCGCTTTCGAGGAGTTCAAGTCGATCTGGGACCCGTCCCATCGCATGAATCCCGGCAAGATCGTGAAGGCGTTTCGCGCCGACGAAAACCTGAGGTTGGGCAGCGGCTTCGACCCCAAGCCTGTCGAAACGCGCATGTTCTTTGCGGACGACCATGGCGATTTCGGGCGCAGCGTCCTGCGATGCGTCGGCGTGGGCGAATGCCGAAAGCACGGCGGCACGATGTGTCCCAGCTACCAGGCCACGCGCGAGGAAAAGCACAGCACACGCGGCCGGGCACACCTGCTTTTCGAAATGCTCAACGGCTCGCGCGAAGGCGGCGTGCTCAAGGGCGGCTGGCGCGAAGGCGCCGTGAAGGAAGCGCTCGACCTGTGCCTGTCATGCAAAGGCTGCCGGCACGAGTGCCCCGTCAAGGTCGACATGGCTTCGTACAAGGCGGAGTTCCTGTCGCACTGGTACGAATCGCATGCGCGGCCGATGTCGGCCCATCTCTTCGGTTTCATCGATCGCTGGTCCCGCTGGGCAAGCGTCGCGCCGGGTGCGGTGAACTATCTATCGCAACACGAGCCGTTCGCGTCATGGATCAAAGGCGCAGCGGGCATCGCGCGCGAGCGGCGCCTGCCGGTGTTCGCAAAGCGCAGCTTCACCGATACCTTCCGCCGCGACAACCCGGGCGGCTTCGGCGAACGCGTGCGCGGCGAGGTGCTGCTGTGGCCCGACACCTTCAACAACCACTTCCATCCGCAGGTCGCAAAAGCGGCGATCGAAGTGCTGCGCTATGCGGGCTGGCGCGTGCGCATTCCGAAGGCCAACGTGTGCTGCGGCCGGCCGCTTTATGAATTCGGCTATCTCGACGATGCACGGCGATACCTTGAACGCACGCTCGCCGTCCTCGACGAAGAGTTGCATGCAGGCTTGCCGGTGATCGTGCTGGAGCCCGCTTGCCTGTCGGTGTTCCGCGAGGAGCTGCCGATGATGCTGCCGCGGCACGAGCAGGCGCGGCGCCTGAAGGCGCAGAGCTTTCTTCTCGCCGACTTCCTGCTGGAACACTCGCCGTCGCTCGCGCTTCAACCGCTTGAACGCAACGCGCTCGCGCACTTGCATTGCCATCACAAGTCGGTGCTCGATGCGCAGCCCGAGCGCGAATGGCTGCAAAAGCTCGCGCTCGACGCAGCCGAACCCGAAGCGGGCTGTTGCGGCATGGCGGGCTCGTTCGGCTTCGAGGCGCGCAAATACGATGTGTCGATGAAGTGCGGCGAGCGGGCGTTGTTGCCGGCGGTGCGCGACGCTTCCGAGGACAAGCTCGTCATCGCCGACGGCTACAGCTGCCGCGAGCAGATCGCGCAGGGCACCGGCCGCAAAGCGCTTCATTTCGCGCAGGTAATGCGCATGGCCATGCCCACATCGGAGCTCGGATGAACGAACCCCGCCGCGAGACATCCATCGGAGACTACGCGGCCATCGGCGACTGCCGCACGCTGGCACTCGTCTCGCGGTTCGGATCGATCGACTGGTGCTGCGTCCCCGATTTCGCGAGCCCTTCCGTTTTCGCTGCGCTGCTCGATCGCGAGCGCGGCGGCCGATTCGCCCTCACACCGCGCGGGATCGTCACGGCCGTCCAGCGCTATTTGCCGCACACGAACGTGCTTGGCACACGCATCGAATGCGAAACGGGCGTGCTGGAGATCACCGACTTCATGACGCTGCCCTCGTCCGCCGACGCGCCGCAGCAGATCGTGCGCATCGCCGCCTGCGTGGCCGGTCGCGTCGACGTCGACGTGGTGTTCGAGCCGAGGCCCGACTATTCGCGCGGGCCCGTGAAACTGGACGGTGGTGCGGGGCGGTGGACGTTTGCCGCACCGGGATTGCACTGCGAATTGCGCACGTCCATGGCGATGCGCGGCGACGCTCGCAGCCTCGCCGCTGCATTGCAACTTCATCAAGGCGAGTCGCATTCGTCCGTGTTCACGATCGCGCCCGAACAGACACCATTTGCCGACGGCGAGACGACGGCCGGGCAAAAACTCGACGAGACATTGCGAGCATGGCAGTCCTGGTGCAGCACATGCGCATACGACGGCGATCACGCGGACGCGGTGATGCGCAGCGCGCTCGCCCTGAAACTTCTCACGCACCAGCCAACCGGCGCGCTCGTTGCCGCAGGCACGACGTCCATCCCCGAAAGCGAGACCGGCAAGCGCAACTGGGACTATCGCTTCTGCTGGCTGCGCGACAGCTCGCTGGTGTTCGACGCATTCACCGAGCTCGGCTACGAAAGCGAAAGCGGTGCGTTTCTCAAGTGGCTGTTGCACGCGACGCGGGAAACGCGTCCGCGCCTGCAAGTGGTCTATGACGTGTATGGCGGCTCCGATCTCATCGAGCGCGTGCTGCCGGAACTGCGCGGCTACCAGGGCATCGGTCCCGTGCTGGTGGGGAACTCGGCATCGGAGCAGCAGCAAAACGATGTCTACGGCGAAGTGATAGTCACCGCTTCCGACTGGGTGCGACGCGGCGGCCGCCTGGACGACGCGGAGAAGCATCTGGTCGCGACCTTCGCGCAGATGGCCTGCAAGGTGTGGCGCGAGCCGGACCACGGCATCTGGGAGGTACGCACCGCGCCGCGCCACAACACGCACTCCAAGATGATGTGCTGGGCGGCGCTGGACCGTACCTTGCAGATTCACCAGCAACAGCCGCTGCCGATCGACGCCGCATTGATGGCGCGCGAGCGCGATGCCATCCGCGCCGACATCGAAGCGCATGGATGGAATGAAGCGCAGCGCAGCTACGTCGGCTTCTACGGCAGCGATGCGCCCGACGCGAGCCTGCTGCTGATGCCGCGCATGGGCTACATCGATGCGCGTCACCCGCGAATGCTCGCCACGACCGATTGCATCCAGAAGGAACTCGCGGTCGACGGCCTGCTGTACCGCTATCCGCCGGGCAAGAAATACGATGGCCTGGAAGGCGGCGAGCACCTCTTCGCGATCTGCAGCTTCTGGTGCGTGGACTGCCTCGCACGCCAGGGCCGCATCGACGAGGCGGAGCGCCTGTACGAAAGACTCCTCGCGCTGCGCACGCCGGCAGGCCTCTATGCCGAGGAGTTCGACGTGAAGTCGCGCGACCCCGTCGGCAACTTCCCGCAAGCATTCAGCCACGTCGGCTCGATCACTGCCGCGCTCACTTTGCAAAGGCGCAAGGGATGAAAGATGCGCGCGACCAGGTCTTCAGCCGCCGCATCGAACTTGGCGTAAAGCTCGCGGTGCTCGCCCTGTTCATGATCTTTCCGGCGATGGTGGTGTTCGCCGTGTGGCGCGAGAGCTCGTACCAGGCGCTCGGTGAACCGGTCGCGCAGCCGATTCCTTTTTCGCACAAGCATCATGTGGGCGACGACGGCATCGACTGCCGCTATTGCCACACGGCCGTGGAGACGCAAAGGCACGCAGGCTTTCCTTCGACGCACATCTGCCTTACGTGCCATTCACAGCTGTACACCGACGCCAAGGTGCTCGAGCCGCTGCGCGAGAGCGAGCGCACCGGCAAGCCCGTGGTGTGGAAGCGCGTGCACGACCTGCCCGACTTCGTGTTCTTCGACCACAGCGTGCATGTCGCCAAGGGCGTGGGCTGTGTCGAATGCCACGGCCGCGTCGACCAGATGCCGATCACCTGGCGTGCGCAGCCGCTGCAGATGCAGTGGTGCATCTCGTGCCATCGCGACCCGGCGCACCACCTGCGGCCGCATGAGCAGCTCTTCGACATGTCGGCGCCGCGCGTGTCCGATGCGGACGCGCAGAACCTTGCTCGTCTTTTGAAGATCGAAAGTACGCGGCGCATGACCGACTGCTCGACATGCCACCGCTGACGCCATGACGCACGAACACACGATCCAGTTCCACCGGCGCGATGCGATGAAGATCATGGCCGCGTCTTTGGCATTGGCGAGTACGGCGTGCACGCGTCAGCCGAACGCGCCCATTCATCCGTGGGTGAACATGCCGGAGGCGCGCGCGGATGGATCGCCGGTGTTCTATGCGAGCGCCGTGCTGCGCGAAGGGCATGCGCAAGGCGTCCTTATCACCACGCACGGCGGGCGCCCCACC
>DATJJL010000217.1:0-9573 GCA_035492155.1 Ramlibacter sp.
ACGACCTGCCCCGAAGGTGCCACGCCCTTTTCGGCCCAGTTCTCGAGTGCGGTGAGCGAATCCCAACTCGCGTTGAACTGTGAGCTGGCTGCATGGCCCAGGCCCGGCACTTCGTAGAACCGCACGAAGTTGTTCACTGTCGACGCGCCCATCTGCGCTTGCAGTCGCTGGTAATACTGCTCCGTCGCACGCGTGCTGACCAGCACGTCGGCCGTGCCGTGCGCAAGCAGCAGCTTGCCGCCCTTCGCGTTGAACGCGTTCAGGTCCACCTTCGTGTCCAGCTTCGTGCTGAGCTGGCTGATGCGCGACGCCCACGGGCCGGGATTTTCGGGGTCGAGCGAGAGCGAATCGTAGGTCGGGTCGCGCGTGACGGAGTACTTGATCCACTGGTCCGTGAAGACGCTGATGTACGGCGCTGTCTTCGGCATGGGCAGCGTCGGCTGCGACGTGCCGAGCGCGAGGAAGGTGACAACGGGCTCGACCGCGGTGGAGATCGACGTGATGCCCAGGTCCGCCCCCCACACGTTGTAGCCGGGGTACTGCGTCTCGCCGCTGGCCAAAAGGAAGTTGAAGTGCGTGTCGGTGTTCATGGTCTTCAGCGCGGTGATCTGCGCGTCGGACAGGCACGTGTCGCCCGCGTCGGTTCCACCCGCGCAACGCAGCGGCGCGCCGTCCACCATCGCCGTCGACGGATCGAAGATCGCGTTGCAGCGCGCCTGGTTGCTGATGAGTGCATCGGCGGCGCCGTCGAGGCCGTCGCAGGCCTGCAATACCGCCTTGAGCAGCAGCGCACGCTTGGGCACGCTCGGGTACGCGCCCGGCTGCGCGAGCGCGCGATTCATCCGATGTCCTCCGAGGATCGCGGCGGCGTCGTTCCATGCGGGGTACCTGGAGATCGCGCCGTCCCAGTCCTGCGGCCAGCGTGTGATCGACGCCAGCGCCTCGCGGCCGCCGGTCGAGCCGCCGGCGAAATACGCCTTCGTGATGGCCGCCGCATAGCGCGAGTGAATGAGGTACGCGGCGGCATCGCGCGTCTTCTTCAATGCATCGCCGCCGAAGTTGTCGACAGCCTCGTCGTTCAGCCCGAACGAGTTGTCCTGCGAGCCGAGTGCGTTGGCCTGGTGGCCCGAATCGCTCGCGAAGGTTGCGTAGCCGCGGCCCAAAGGCGTGGGCTGGTCGGTCGGTCCGTTGGGCACGTTGCCCGCGACGTTGGGCACGGAGCCGTCGAAGCCGCCGCCGCCGAACATCACGACTTTCGAATTCCACGACGTCGGCATCGCGACCTTGAAGTCGATGTCCGGCGCGCTCTTGTCCACTGGCGAAATCTTGCCCGTGACGAGGCAGTACTCACCCACTGCCGCCGCTCCCGTGCCGCTCGCGGGAACCACCGTCGCGGCTGTCACGCTCGCGCCCGATGTCGGCAGGCCGATCGCATCGGCAGGAACGGTCGCCGTCGACATCTGCTGGCATGTCATCGGCGCAGCGGCCGTGTCGACGGGCGGACTCGAGCCGCCGCCGCCGCAGGCAGCAAGCGCTATGCACAGCAACGCGGGCGGGACCAGCCGCCCGGCAATGGTGATCGAACTCATGGACGTCTCCTGTCTGGTTGTGGGTGCTGAGCCTGCAGTGTTCGGCGCGGCTCGCAACGGTTCAATGTGCTGTGCCGACATACGCGGCGCACGCGCGATGTGATCCGCGATCAATCGCCAACGAGTGCGCCGGTGTCCGAATTCGCCTTGTCGAGCTCGAGGCGGTACTGCTCCCAGCCTTGCTGCGGCACGCATTCGCCTCGGCGGTCGCGCACTTCGTCCAGCCGGTCGCGCACCTGCGTGGCTGCTTCATCGCCGTCGCCGACGAAGATGCCGCGCGTCATGGTGATGTGGGCGCACTCGAAACTGCCGGCGCCTGCCAGCAGGATCGTTCGCGTAGGCGCGTCTTCGCCGACGAGCGCGAAAAGTCCCGTGCTCACGCATTCGGGCTTCATGCGCGCGAGGTCGTCTTCGGGCAGCACGCCTTCGGTCATCGCCGTTGCGGCACTGGGTGCCAGGCAATTGACGCGCACATTGCGGCGCGCGCCTTCGAGCGACAGCGTCTGCATCAAGCCGACGAGCGCCATCTTCGCGGCGCCGTAATTCGATTGACCGAAGTTTCCATACAGGCCCGACGATGAGGTCGTCATCACGATGCGCCCGTATTGCCGCTCCAGCATCTGGCCCCACACAGCTTTGGTCGCGTTCACTGCGCCCATCACGTGCACGTCCAGCACCAGCCGGAACTCGCCCAGCGTCATCTTCGCGAACGTGCGGTCGCGCAGGATGCCCGCGTTGTTCACCAGGATGTCGATGCGGCCCCACGTGCGCGTCGCAAGAGCCGCCATGGCTTCCATGTCTTCCATGCGCGTGACGTCGCCGCGATGCGCGACGGCCTCGCCGCCGCTGCGCCGGATCTCCTCGACGACGCTTTGCACGCCGCCTTCGCCGAGGTCGTTCACGACCACGCGTGCGCCGTGCCGGGCCAGCTCGATGGCGTGCGTGCGCCCAAGCCCGCCGCCCGCGCCCGTGACGATGGCGACGCGGTCTTCAAGAAGCTTCTTCATTGTTTGTCGTTTCCTTTGAGCTTGAGCATGTCGCGAACTTCGGCGGGCGATGCGACGTCCAGCGACAGCTCATCGAGGATGCGGCGGATCTTGCGCACCTGCTCGGCGCACGACCGCGCGAGCTGCCCCTTGCCGAGATAAAGGCTGTCTTCCAGGCCGACGCGCACGTTGCCGCCCATCACGGCGGCCATGGTGAGCAGCGGCATCTGGTGCCGTCCCGCCCCGAGCACGGAGAAGCGATAGCCGCGCCGCCCGAACAGGCGATCCGCAGTGGATCGCATTGCGACCAGATTTTCCGGGTCGGGCCCGATGCCGCCCAGGATGCCGAAGATGCACTGGATGAAAAGCGGCCCTTCGACGAGCCCCTCCTCCACGAAGTGCGCGAGCGTGTAGAGGTGGCCCACGTCGTAGCACTCGAATTCGAAGCGCGTGCCGCCGTCGCGTCCGAGCACCTGAAGGATGTGGCGAATGTCTCGGAAGGTGTTGCGAAAGATCAGGTCTTCCATGCCTTCGACATAAGGCTTTTCCCAGTCGTAGCGCCAATCGTGAATCTTGCGCGCCACCGGGTGGATCGAAAAATTCATCGACCCCATGTTGAGCGAGCACATCTCGGGCTTCGCGCGCAGCGGATACGCCAGCCTTTCTTCGAGCGTCATGCGCGTGCTGCCGCCGGTGGTGATGTTGATGACGGCGTCGGTCGCTTCGCGGATGCGCGGCACGAACTGCTCGAACACTTCGGGGTCGGCGCTCGGGCGCCCATCGCCCGGGTTGCGCGCATGAAGGTGCACGATGGCGGCCCCCGCCTGCGCCGCTTCGATGGATTGTTCGGCGATCTCGTTCGGCGTGAGCGCCAGGTAGGGCGACATCGTCGGCGTGTGCACCGAGCCGGTCACGGCGCAGCTGATGATGACCTTGTCGGCTTGCATGGCGTGCGTCACAGGTATTCGAGGTTGCCGTCGACGCTGATGGCCTGGCCGGTCACGTTGCGCGCCGCGGGCGAACAGAGGAACAGCGCCATTGCCGCGACGTCATCGGCGGTGACCATGCGCCGCAGCGAGATCTTCTTGAGGTATTCCTCGCGCACGGCTTCCACGCTGGATCCGAGCGACGCCGCGCGCGCCGAAATCACCGATTGCATGCGCTCGCCTTCCACGGTGCCGGGCAGGATCGCGTTCGCGCGCACACCGTGCGGCCCGAGCTCGATGGCCAGCGATTTCGCCAGGCCCACGATCGCCCACTTGGTTGCGGCGTACGGCGTCCTCAGCGGATAACCCAGGCGGCCCGCGACCGATCCCATCGCAATGAGCACAGGGTTGGACTGCGAGCGTTTGAGCATCGGCACGGCGCGGCGCGCGAAGTAGTACTGGCTGTTGAGGTTGACTTCGACAGTGCGCGTCCAGTCCGCGGCGTCGATGTCCTCGACAGCGCCCGTCGGTCCCGCGATACCCGCGTTGTTGACGAGCACGTCGAGCCCACCCAGCGATCCTTGCACGTCGTCGAAGACGAGGTCCACGTCGCCGGGAACCGACGCGTCGGCCATGCTGCCGGTGATGCCGGGCACTTCGCGCGTGAGCCGGTCGAGCGCCGAGCGATCGATGTCGCAGACGTGCACGCGGGCACCCGCGTCGTGGAAGGCGCGCGCGACGGCGGCGCCTATGCCCGCTGCGCCCGCGGTGACGAGCACCCTGAGGTTGGGAAGCGGCCGTAACGAATCGACTAATGTCATGGCCGCTAGTCTTTCGCGGCGCGGTGGGCCGCTCAATGTCAGCCGACCACACCTGCGACGGCGAATTCGTGTGAGGCGGCCATCGCGCGCGTTGCAGGTGATCTGCTACGCTGGCCGCCGAACCATGAACCGGGACTCCTTCATCGATCCTGCGAAAACGGCATGCGAGCTGGTGCGCCTGCTGCATCAGGGCGCGGGCGCGGACGAATTCGCCAGGTTTCTCGCGGAGATCGAAGCGTGGCCCGCGGTGACGCCCGACAAGGCGGCCCTCGTCGAGACGGTGCGCATGGCGATGGCCGTGCGCAATCGCCTCGACGTGCAGCAGCAGCGCGAACGCGGCTTGATGGCGGTGATCGAATCGGCGGAAGACCTCTCGAGCCGGCTCGAACTGGATGGGCTGCTCGCAGCGATCGTCGCGCGTGCGCGCGAGCTGCTCGGATCCGACGTCGGCTGGCTGTCGGTGCTCGATGCGGACCGCAGCGAGTTCCGCGTCGTGACGGCCGACGGCGCGCTGCGGCAGGCGACCACCAAGATGATGGTGCACCACGATCGCGGCGTGGCGAGCGTGGTGATGTCGACCCGGCTGCCCTTCACGACGGCGGACTATGTGCAGGACAGGCGCTTCTCGCACGACCCTGTCCTCGACGAAACGTTCCGCGAGGAAGGGCTTGTTGCGCTCGCGGGCGTGCCGCTCATCTGGGACGGCGAAGTGATCGGCCTGCTCTTCGTGGCCGACCGCTATCCGCGCACGCACAGCGCGCAGAGCATCTCGATTCTTTGCACGCTCGCGACGCACGGCGCCGTGGCGATTCGCAATGCGCGCGATTTCGAGCGCGCGAACGCGGCGCTCGACAAAGCCAACCGTGCGCACGCCGAGCTGGAGCGCTATGCGCGCGGCATCCAGGCCGCCGCCGACGCGCACGAGCGCATGACATCGCTGATCGCACGGGGCGCGTCGCTGTCGGTGCTTTGCGAAACCGTCGCACAGCTCGTGGACGGAAGCGTGCTCGTGCTGGACGAGGCCGCGCACGTGATCAGCCGAGGATCCGCGCAAGGCTATGAGGGTGCGCAGGCCGCACGCTATGAGCCGCACGGCGAACGCAGCGCCGAACTCGCGCACGCCTTCCAGTCGAGCCGGCGGCTCGGGCGATCGGTTGCCGCCTACGAGGCCGATGGAGAGACGTGCCGCGTGATGGCGGTGATCGGCGGCGACGACGTGCTCGGCTCCATCGTTCTTTTCCATCGCGGCGAGCTCGAAGAAGTCATGGTTCGCACGTTCGAGCGCAGCTCCAGCGTCATCGGCATCGTGCTGCTTTCGCAGGAGCGCATGGAAGCGGCGCGCAATCGCGGCGCATCGACGCTGCTGCGCTCGCTCATTTCACCGCGGCCCGAAGAAGCGGCCGTGCTGGCGAATCGCGCGGAGCGGCAAGGGTTCGACCTGCACCAGCCCCTCGCGTTGATGCTCGTGCACTTCGAAGGCGCGAGCGCGATGTACGCGGCGCGCAGCCTGCGCACCACGGACCCGGTGGCCGGCGCGCTCGTGGATGATGCGGAAAGCCAGCTCGTCGTGCTGTGCGCAGCGACTCGCGCGCAGGACGTGAGACAGGCCGTGTGCCGATGGGCCCGCCAGCATGTCGCGACGGGCTACCGCGGCGTGCTGTCGCGACCTTTGCACGGGCCCGCCGAAATTCCCGCGGCCTACTCGACGCTCACCCGCGCGCTGCCGGTGCTCGCGAGGATAGGCGTGCAGCACGACATCGTTTCGCAAAACGAGCTGGCGCTTTATTCCACCCTCTTCGAGACGCACGACCAGGCAAGCCTCACGAGCTTTCTGGACGCGACCATCGGGCCGCTCATCGCGCACGATCGCAAACGAAATTCCGAACTGGCATCGACGCTGCTCACGTATTTCGACTGCAACCAGAATGCCAAGACGACGGCCGATCGGCTGGGCATCCACGTAAACACGGTGAGGCAGCGCCTCGCAACGACCGAAGAGCTGCTGGGCCACTGGGGCAATGCGACGCGGGCCCTGGAGATCCACATCGCATTGCGGCTGTGGGATCTCAGTGGCTCCCGGACACGAGGCGGTCCACCATCGCCTTGACGGCCGACAGCTGCACGCCCGACTTCTGCGCATAGTCGGCTCCGTAGAAGCCCACCGTGTCCCAGCATCCGTTGGCGTTGTTCTGCACGCCGCTGGCCACCGTCGAATACGAATTGGCATCGGCGTGCGCCTGCGGGAAGAGGACGATGATGTTGTTCGTGTCGGCCCAGCGGGTGTAGCCGGTGTTCTTGACGAACTTGTCGCCGATGCTCGTGTAGGCCTGCGTGCAGCCGTGGAACGCGACGTGCAATTTGCATTGCGCACCGGCAGCGCAGGCCGCAGGCACGTAGACCCAACCTGTGTCACCCATGCCGGGGTTCGACGTGAATTCGCGCTGGTTGAATTCGACATAGTTCGACGCGGCCGGCGCATTGTTGCGCGGCTGCAGCGAGCCGTAGAACTGCGAAAGCACGGCCTTGGCGCCGTCGTACTTGCAGTTGGCGATGTACGGCGTGAGCGACGTGCCGCAGGGGTTGTCGCCGAAGACCGAGAAGTCCGTCGGGAACACATGCGCGGCATTCGACGCCTGCACCAGCGGCACCTGGGGGACACCGTTGTTCAGGTATTGCGTCTGCAAGGCGAGCATCGGATTCGGCCCGACGGTCGAATCCTTCGTGCCGACGAAGAGGTAGACCTTCTGCGTGGTGACGTTCGACTTGTCGTCGATCGCATTGCCGCTCCATGCGTCGATCTCCGACTGCATCGTCGCGAGCATCGACGGCGAGATGGTGTTGTTGTTCTGGCAGTTGGCGTACGGGAAGTTGTATTGGCACAAGTAAGGCGTGGCGGCGAAGACGCCGACGCCGCGAAACGTCGCCGAATAGGCATACCCCATGTTGACGGCCATCACGCCGCCCGAGGACAGCCCCGAGACGGTGATGTTCGTGGTGTCGACGTTGAGCGCCGGCAGCGACACGACTGCCTGTGCCAACGATGCGAAGCAAAGGGCCGCGGCCGCGAGGCCGGATCGAAGAGGATTCATGTCGGTCGTCTCCTGGTTGTGGTGCGGCCCAGTGTGGACATGGCGGCGATCCGCACCAATGTGGCCGGGCGACACCCGCGGCTGCGCGCCGATGTTCGCGGGAGACGGCCTAGCTCTTCAGTTCGCCTCAGTCGGCGCGAATGTTCGCCACCTTGACCACGCGGTGCCACATGTTGCGGTCGTTGTCGCCGAGCGTGGCGAGTTCGGCGGGGGTCATGGCCACGGCCTTCGCGCCCTGCTCTTCCGCAAGTTTCCTGAAGGCCGCAGAGCGCACGACCTGCCCGATCGCATTGGAAAGGCTTTGCTGCACGGCGGCCGGCATGTTCGTCGGCCCATAGACCGCGAACCACGATGACGCGACCAGCGACACACCCGACTCGATCGCTGTCGGCACGTTCGGCAACGCGTCGATGCGCGTGCGGCCCGTGGTCACCAGCGCCTTGATCTTGCCGGCCCGGATGTAGCCGAGCAGCGGCGGCGGCGTGGTGATGGTGAAATCGACATTGCCTGCGAGCAGGTCGGTGAGCGCCGGGCCTGTGCCGCGATAAGGAATGTGCGTCGCAAAAGTTTTCGTGAGGTCCTTGAGCAGCTCGGTCGTCACGTGCTGCAGCGAGCCGTTGCCGCTGGACGCGTAGTTCACCTTGCCAGGATGCGCCTTCAGGTACGCGATGAACTGCGCGAAGTTGGCCACGGGAAAGTCGCCGCGCGTGACGAGCACCTGCGGCGCGTCGATGAGGTGGGCGATCGGTTTGAGGTCGCGGCCCGGATCGAACCCTGACACCGGCTGGATCAGCGGCGTGATGCACTGGTAGCCGGAATATTGCACGAGCAGCGTCGTGCCGTCGCCGGGTGCGCGAGCCACCAGTTGGCCCGCGATGTTGCCGTTGCCGCCTGCGCGGTTGTCCACGACGACAGTCGCACCAAGCAACTTCGCGAGGGGTTGCGCCAGCATGCGCGCAGCGATGTCGGTGGTGCCGCCGGGCGCGGCCGGCACGACAAGTGTCACTGTCTTGCCCAGCGCGAATGCGCTCGGGGCCAACGATGCGCCGGCGGCGAAAGCCGCGCCGGCAAGAAGCTGCCTGCGTCCGATCGATGTCATGCTTGTCTCACGTGTAGTTGTCTTCGCGGCGCAGTGTGCGTCGCGGACGCGTGCCGGTCTATTGCCGTTTGGAGCGGCTTGCCTTCGCGTTTTGCGAAGGCTGCATGAGGAACGCCGCAAGCGCGTGCACGTCGGCGTCCTGGGAGCCCGAGCGCATCGCGAGCAGCATACGCCGCGTGGCCCAATCCTCGCCCAGCGGGCGCAGCACGAGCGACATCGTGCGCGCAAGGGGTTGTGCCGCGGCGCGCGGCAGGATCGCCACGCCGAGGCCGGCGTCGACGAGGTGACACACCGCGTCGAAGCTGCGCACCTGGAAGCGCAATTTGAGCGGCCGGTTCGCCGTCAGCGCGGCCTGTTGCAGCTTCGAGAGCAGCGCCGCGCCGGTGTTCAGGCTCACCCAGTCTTCATCGAGCAGCGAAGCGAACGCCAGCGGCCCGCGCGACTTCGCCAGGCGATGCGCACGCGGCAGGACGACCACCAGTTCGTCCTCGCGAAAAACGCGCGTTTCGACACCGTGCGCGTCCACGCCTTCGACGAAGATGCCGAGATCGCTGCGCCCTTCTCGCACCGCGGCGGGAACACTGTCGGACATCTGCTCTTCCAGGTCGACGCGAACATCGGGATGCAGCTTCGCGTAGCGCGCGAGCAGGGGCGGAAGAAACTCGCTGATGGCCGCGCTGCTCGCACAAAGGGACACGTGCCGCGCGACGCCCTGCGCAAAATCGCGCAGCTCGCCGCCCAGCCTTTCGGCGGCCTGCAGCATCGCAAGCGCGTTGCGCACGAAGATGTGGCCGGCCGGCGTGAGGATGAGTCCGCGCCGGTGCCGCTCGAAAAGCGGCGTGCCCAAAGAGGACTCCAGCTCTTTCAGCCTGCGGCTTGCCGCCGCCAGCGCGAGGCTGGAACTCGCCGCGGCAGCAGAGAGCGAGCCATGCTGCGCACACGCCACCGCGATGCGGATCGAGAGCAGGTCATAGCGCGCGGGATTGAACGAGGGTGTCATCGGCGAAGTCTCGCATCACAATGGCGCTTTATTTTCAGCGAGGACCCATGAGAAAAGACCCGA
>DATJJL010000218.1:0-3756 GCA_035492155.1 Ramlibacter sp.
ACGCGAACTCGTGGGCAGCAGCCGCGCAAGCTGCGCCGGTCGCGGTGGTCGGCGCAACGAGGCTGTGCCTGCACATGGAGATCGACGTCGCCGCGGAGAAGGCTCGCCTCGCGAAGGAAGCCGAGCGGCTGCGCACTGAACTCGCCAAGGCCAACGGCAAGCTCGCGAACGAATCGTTCGTTGCGAAGGCACCGCCTGCGGTGATCGAGCAGGAGCGCAAGCGCATCGCCGAGTTCACGGCCACTCTGGAAAAAGTGCAGGACCAGCTGACGCGATTGAAATAATGCGTCACCCCGGCGAAGGCCGGGGTCGATGGCCGCAGAACGAACGCGCAGCATCCATCGCCAACAACCCCGGCCTGCGCCGCGGTGACAAACTTAGCGAACGATGAACTGAGGCTTGCCCTCGCCGGCTTCCAGCGGCGAAGGGCTGGAGAGCTGATCCAGTCCGCTCATGCGCGGGCCGGAAAGCGTTTCATGCACACGATGCGCCACATACCAGCTTGCGCGCAGCCGCGATTCACGCGTGTGCGAGCCGATGCGCGGCGTGAGAAACAGGTTCGACAGCTCGTGCAGCGGGCCGCCCTTCGATGCAAAGCCGGCCTCGGCACCATCGAGCATGCACGCCTCGATGCGGCCGTCGGTGAGCGCTGCAGCGAGTGCCTCGTCGTCGAACAGATGTGATCGACTGGTGCCGACCCACAACTGCCCGGGTTTGCAATGCGTGAGCACCTTGTGGTTGATGAAGCCCTCGTAGCGGGACGCATACATCATCTGCACCGAAACCGCGTCTGCCTGCGAGAGCATGTCGGACAGCGCGAGCGGCTGGATGTTCAGGCGGCTCCAGATGGGCGCGGTGTGGTGAACCGCCGGGTCATAGCCGACCAGCTTCGCACCCAGCGCATGAAGCATCAGTGCCAGCGTGTGTGCGGTGGGCGCCAGCCCGAAGATACCGATCACGCTGCCATTGAGCTCGCGGCCGATGCGGATGTCGGCATGGCGATCGCCGATGAGCGACGAGCCGATGCCGCGCCGGTAGAGAAGCAGCAGCGAAGCCAGCAGGTATTCCGCATTGGAGCGGACGTTGGCAGTGGTGGCCTGGATGACGCGCACCTTGCGTTCACGGCACGCTTCGAGATCGGTGTTGTCGGTGCCCACGTGCATGCGGCCGACCGCCTTGAGCAGCGGCGCGAAATCGAGGAATTCGCGCGTGACCTGGATCTTGCGAGGAAGAATCACCGCCTGGGCCTTGTAGACCGCCTTGCGCAGTGCACTCGGGTCGCCGGCCAGTTCCGGTTTTGACTCGACGGAGTGCCGGGCCTCGAGCCATGCCAGTGCTTCGGGCACCAGACGTTCGAGAAGCAGGATGTCCACCCGGTTGCGTCCTTGTCTTACATTAACCGCTGAACTTCGATCGGATACTGCGTGGGACCGTGCCCCGCAAGAGTGAGGCGGACTTTAGCTGTAATCATTTGTGTGGTCCATGAACAAATTCACAGAAATTCGTAAGGCGGTATTCCCGGTCGCGGGCCTCGGCACTCGCTTCCTTCCAGCCACCAAGGCCCAACCCAAAGAGATGCTGCCGGTCGTGGACAAGCCTCTCATCCAGTACGCCGTCGAGGAAGCGTACGCAGCCGGCATAAGGCACATGATCTTCGTCACGGGTCGCAACAAGCGTGCCATAGAAGACCACTTCGATACCGCCTACGAGCTCGAGAACGAACTCGAAAGCAACGGCAAGCACGACCTGCTCAGGCTCGTGCGCTCGGTGCCCGACGACATGGACTGCTCGTACGTGCGGCAGCCTCGCGCGCTCGGTCTCGGCCACGCGGTGCTGTGCGCGCAGCCGCTCGTGGGCAACGAACCGTTCGCCGTGCTTCTGGCCGACGACCTGATGTGCGGCCTGGACGACGGCCCCGGCGTGATGACGCAAATGGTCAACGTGTTTCGTGAAACGCAGACAAGTTTGCTAGCCGTGCAGGAAGTGCCGGTGGACCATGTGCAGCGCTACGGCATCGTCGCCGGCAAATCCGTGGGCGACCGGCTGATGCGCGTCGACACGATGGTGGAAAAGCCGTCGCCCAAGGAGGCGCCCTCACGAATGGGGGTGTCGGGCCGGTACATCCTCACGCCCACCGTGTTCGACCGGATCCGGAACAACCCGCGCGGCGCGGGCGGCGAGATCCAGCTCACCGACGGCATCGCGGCGCTGATCGGCACGGAAGGCGTGAACGCCTACAGCTACGACGGCAAGCGCTACGACTGCGGCAGCAAGCTCGGCTTCCTGGAAGCCACCGTCGATCTCGCGCTGAAGCACGGCGAAGTCGGCCCGCGCTTTCGCGAATTCCTGACGAAACTCAAGCTCTGAAGTTCAGCGCCGGCGCAGCACGTGGATGAACTCGTTGCCCACGGTCTGCTGTTCGACGAGCTCGTTTCCCGTCTGCTTGGCAAAGGCCTGGAAGTCGCGGATCGATCCTGAATCGGTAGCTACGACCTTGAGCAACTGCCCCGATTGAAGATCCGCCAGCGCCTTTTTCGCCTTGAGAATGGGCAGCGGGCAATTCAGCCCGCGAGTGTCGATTTCCTTGTCGATGTTCATACCCGCGGCATCTCCATGAATTTCGGTTCGTGCCCGCGACCGCGCAGCCAGTCCGCCAGCGCATAGCCCGTACCGGCCGGCCAGCACATCACGTCGTCGAAGGCAAAAAGCTTGTATTCGGCAAGCTCCGGCGACAGTCGCACTTCGCCTTCGGCCCGTGCGTGATAGGCGATGATCACCTGGTTCATGCGGAAGAACTCGTACACGCCGATGAGGTCGACCTCGCGCACGTCCAGGTTGGTCTCCTCCTTGATCTCGCGCGCGATGCCTTCCTGGGGCGTCTCGCCGGCCTCCATGAAGCCGGTGATCAGCGCAAACCGCCGGCCCTGCCACGCGGCTTTGCGCGCGAGCAGGATGTGCCCCTCATATTCCACCACCGCGGCGAGGACCGGCGTCGGGTTGTTCCAGTGCGTCCACGAACACGCTGCGCAGCGCAGGCGCGACTTTTCGCCGCCGTCTTCCATCTGCGCGATGTGCTGCAGCGGCTGCGCGCAGTTCGGGCAGTAACGCCACTCGTGCTGCATCACGCGGGGAACACGCCCGTCGAGAGGTAGCGGTCGCCGCGGTCGCACACGACGAACGCGATCGTCGCGTTCTCCACTTTCTTTGCCACTTCCAGCGCGACCCACAGCGCGCCCGCAGCGGAGATGCCGCCGAAGATGCCCTCCTCGCACGCCAGACGACGTGCCATCTCCTCCGCATCGTCCAGCGACACGTAGAACATTTCGTCGACCGCGCTCGGGTCGTAAGTCTTCGGCAGGTATTCCTGCGGCCACTTGCGAATGCCGGGGATGCGCGAGCCCTCGCTCGGCTGCGCGCCGACGACGCGCACCGTCGGGCTTTTCTCGTGAAGGTAGCGCGACACGCCGGTGATCGTCCCCGTGGTGCCCATCGCACTCACGAAATGCGTGATGCGGCCACCGGTTTGCTCCCACAGCTCGGGCCCCGTGGTCTCGTAGTGGATGCGCGGGTTGTCCGGATTGGCGAACTGGTCGAGCACACGGCCCTTGCCTTCGCGCTGCATGTTCTCGGCGAGGTCGCGCGCGTACTCCATGCCGCCGCTTTTCGGCGTGAGGATCAGCTCGGCGCCGAAGGCCTTCATCGTCTGCGCGCGCTCGACCGAGAGATCCTCCGGCATGATCAGCAGCATGCGGTAGC